>JAYUHS010000045.1:0-37840 GCA_043766715.1 Luteolibacter sp. | reverse complement strand
CGGAGACTACGCCGGACTTGGTGATGACCACATCGCCACAGGTCTGGATGCGGCGGTTCCATGGCTCGGTGATTTCATAATCCACTAAGCTGACGTAGCCGCAGCACTTAGGGCATTGGCTGGACTGGGCCTCGCCGCTGGTGGTGTAGGTATTTCCGCAGCCGAAACAAGTCACCTCGCGGGGTGGCTTGTCCGGTTGAAAAAGCCGTCTGAGAAACGACTTGGGCGGTGGGATGGAAGCGGTGCGACGGAGAAAGGGCGAAGCCTTGGGCGAGTCCGGCAGCGGCTCCGGCTCGGGGTCGGTGTCTTGCCGTGGCTTCGCAAGACGGGTGATCGGTCGGTCCCGCACCACGCCCTTACCATCGCGGACTTGGAAATTCGCCCGACAAGCCCTGCACTGGGTAGAAATGACCAGTGTGGGCTCGAACTGTGACTGCCCGCACTCGGGGCAGGTCACTTCGATGCGATGGCGTCGGGTATCATCCGCCATGGCAGTCAATTCCAGTTTCCGAAGGAGTTACCTCGGATCGATTAGGAGCCAGTTCCAGCAAGTGTCGTTTGTTTCGGGGCTTCTGGAGTCGCCACGCCTTTGCTCGGGATCGATGCTGGGATATTTGCGGGAGTGCCGACGGTGGACTTACCGACGAAAATGGCACCCGCCTCGATCGAAAGGGTCTTGGCCTTGATGTCGCCGACGACTTCGGCGCTGGCCTTGAGCTCGACACGATCGGTGGCGGTGAGATTCCCGTGGACCTTGCCGTAAACGATGACGGTTGCGGTCTTGATCTCGGCCTTGATCCGGGCGTTTTCACCGACGGTGAGGTTACCGTCGGAGTGGATTTCGCCCTCGATTTTACCATCCACCACGAGGTCGTTGGTGAACTTGACGGTGCCTTTGATCTCGACGTCAGTCGAAAGGACGTTGCGGGTGGCGGCAGGAGAAGTGCGGGCTGCGGTGCTCGGTTGTTGCGTTTGCGAGCCGTAGGGCGACTGCGTCACGGGTGGGGTGGGATCCGGGTGGCGGGTTTCCGGAAGTGGAGGTGCGGAAATGTTCTTTTCGCTGTGGTCTTGCTGGCCGATTACTTTTTTAAACACGGTGTTGAAGGGTGGTGGGAGTTATAGGGATGTCAAATCGTTTGCGAGTGCGGAGGTCTTAGCAATTAAGGCTGAGGGGGAGCTGGAGGTTCAGGTGTCGGCTCCGGGCTGGGTGTGGGTATTTCTACAGTCGCTGGAGCGTCTGGAGTGGGGGCCACGGAAATCCCGGCGGGGCCGCCGGGAGTCGGGGCTGCGGGAGGAGTCGGCGGTGTGGGTGGTGCTGGTGGTGGCTCGATTTCGACCGGCGGCTTGGCCTTGAGCGTGGCGATGCGGCGGACGGCGGTCTCCGAAAAGCTACTTTCTGGGAAGTCACCCTTCACCTTGGCGTAGGAAACTCCGGCTTTTTCTAGATCGCCCGTTGCTTCCGCGATGTCGCCGAGAGAAATGAGCGCAAACGGAGCGATGAACTTGGCGGCGGGGTCGGCGACGACTTCCTCGAGGATCTTGACGGCGTCTCCAGATTTACCCTGGGCCATCAGTTTGGTGCCGAGGCTGGCCATGGCGGAAGGACGGGCTGGATGCTCCGGGAAACTGGCACAAAATTTCCGCAAGGTGGCGATGGAGTCGTCCTGCTTGTTGGCCGTCCACTGGCTATTGGCGAGCAGGACCATCGCGCTACCAGCGGCGGCGGTGCCTTGATTGCCATCGACAACTGCTTGATAAGTAGCGAGATCCTCAGCCTTCGTCAGCGCGGCTCCGGCGGATTCTTGGCGGCTGGTCTCGATGCCGCGGTAGATCACGGCTGCGATCGCACCGATCACCAGCAGGACGGCGAGGGCGGCGACTCCTTTTTGATTCCGATCGAGAAACGCCTCAAAGGCATTAGGCGCTTGGGAAATTTCGGCAAGCGGGACGGAGGTTTCTTTGAGATCAGCGGACATGATGGAGAGATACGCAGGGCTGCGGGGGCCGATCAAAGCCACCGCCGCGTCGAAATCAATGCGGAAGTCTGGAAGTTTTCCGATTTCGGTCGATCCGGCGCTGTGAGCGAGGAAATGAGCGGGTTTTTCATGGTCAGCGCCGGGCTGGGTGACTAGCCTGCCGCCAGATGTCGAAACGGGTTTACGTGGTCGCAGGAGAACTCAGTGGCGATGCCCACGGCGCCGGATTACTGCGTGCGCTGAAGGAAATGTCAGCGGGCGTCGAGATCCATGGCGCCGGTGGTCCGGAGATGGCGGAAGTCGCGGGAAGCGGGCTTAAGGACTGGGTCGAGGATGCGGCGGTGATGGGAGTTTGGGAGGTGCTCAAGCGCTACGGCTGGTTCAAGCAGCGCTTCGCGGAAATGCTGGCGGCGTTGAAGAAGTTCGAGCCGGACTTGCTGCTACTCATTGATTACCCGGGATTTAATCTCCGTTTCGCCGAGGCGGTCAGGCGTGAATGCCCGGCGATCCGCATCGTTTACTACATTAGCCCCAAGGTCTGGGCGTGGAACAAACGGCGCATCCCAGTGATGGCGAAGGTGCTCGATGAGGTGCTGTGTCTTTTCCCGTTCGAGCCGCCGATTTTTGAAAAGGCCGGACTCAAGGCCACCTTCGTCGGGAATCCGTTGGTGGACGAGCTGGAGGCAATGCGGATCCCAGCGGTGCGCCGCGACGACTCGCTGGTCGGGCTTTTTCCCGGCAGCCGCGAACGGGAAATCGCCCGGTTATTTCCCCTGATGATCGAGTCGGCGAAACGGCTACGATCTTGGAACCCCGCACTCGTCTTCGAAGTCCCCGCCGCCTCCGCGAAATTGGCCGAACAAATTCGCTGTCTCATGGCGGTGGCCGGGGTGGGGGATCTAATCACCGTGACCGATGGTGGCAGCCACTCGCTGATGCAGCGGGCCACTTGTGCCGTCATCGCCAGCGGCACCGCGACGCTAGAAGCAGGTTACTACGGGCTGCCGTATTGCCTCGTTTATCGCATGGCACCGCTCACCTATTTGTTGGCGAAACTATTGGTGAAAATCGAACTCATCGGCCTAGTGAATATCCTCGCTGGCCAAGAAATCATCGAGGAGCTGGTTCAAGCCCGCGCCGAGCCAGTCGCCGTTTCCCGAGCTCTACGTGAGTTTCTCGACTCCCCGGCCAAGCGCACCGCCTTGCAAGTCCGCCTCGCGGAAATTTCTGCCACGCTCGGTGGTAAAGGTGCCCACGAACGGGCCGCTCAGGCCGTGGCGCAGTGGCTCGGACTGCCGTGAAATTCCGCCTGCTTGGGGGTTGCCTTTCGGTGGTGAGTGGCTACTAAGGCGGCGCGATGAAATCATTCTCCATCCTGCTCGTGGCCGCTTCCTTGTTCGCCGTTTCCTGTGAACGCCACGAATTCGAAGGGCCCAATGGCACCAAGCAGCTCAACGAACACCACGGTGCCGCAGCCCATGAAAAGCACGGCGAGGCCTCCGGTCATCACGACGAGAAAAAGGCCGAACACTGACTGTTTCGTGGTCAGCGCAGCCGGGTGTAACTCAGGAAGCATTCCTCACCCAGCGGCTGGAAATGACTGAGTTTAAATCTCCCCGACTGCGGCAAAAATTCCGCCGGTAGCCCAGTCGCCGTCGGTGCGCCCCGGCCACCGAACAAGGTGTGCCCAGCCAGCGTCAGGTGAAATTCATCGACCACATCCAGCGCCGCCAGCTCGTGGATCAACTGCCCCCCGCCCTCGCAATGCAAGTGACCGACCTGCCATTTCCCGCCAAGTTCTTCTAAAAAATCGCCCAAGGCCCCCCGATGAAGCGTGACCCCGTCTGGAGCGTGGACCGCAGAATTTCCAGTCACTAGTAAATGAATCGCCCCACCTTCCTTGCGGAAAATCGGATGCTTCGGGTCGAGCTTGCCCGCCCGCGAGACGATGCATCGCAGCGGCTGGACGGGTTTTCCGGGCACCGTCAGCGTCATGCAGTCTGACTCTAGCGTCCCGCGCCCGACCAGCAGCGCATCGGCATTTCCTCGTAGTTCCAGCAGCCGGGCGTGATCGGCCCTCGAAGTCCAGCCGGATGGCCGTGGTGGATCGGATGAAATTTTCCCATCCGCCGAGATCGCCAGATTGGTAGAAATTCGTGGGCGCGGCATGGCGGAAGATGGCCAGCCCCGCAGTTCCACGCAAGATCGAGGTGCATCTTACTAAGGATACTTCCCTTGCCAAACGATCCCAGTCCGGCCAAGGCAAACGAGTTCGCACAAAGCGCTAATCACCCATGACTCTTCAGATCGGCCTCACCCTTGCAGTGATCCTCGTCACACTCATCGCCTTCATCCGCGAATGGGCAGCACCGGATGTCATCGCGCTTTCCGTGCTCTGCCTCGTCGTCGCGCTCGGCCTGGTCGATCCCGGGAAAATGACCGACGTTTTTAAAAACGAGGCCCCGCTCACCATCGCCGCGTTGTTCGTCATCGGCGGTTGTTTGGAAAAATCCGGCGCGGTCGATCACATCGGCCGTGCTCTCCGCGACCGACTCTCGGGGAACACCCGCACCGCCATTTTTTCCTTTTCTATCATCACCGCCTTCTTCAGCGCGTGGATGAATAACACCGCCATCGTCGCCATCATGCTGCCGGTGACCCTCGGATTCGCCCGGTCGAAAAACATCGCCGCCTCCCGGCTACTCATGCCGCTTTCCTACGCCTCCATCCTCGGCGGCTGCTGCACGCTCATCGGCACCTCGACGAATATCTTGGTGAACGGCACTCTTCGCGACATCGGTGAGAAGCCGATGACCATGTTCGAGCTCGCGCCACTCGGCATCCCGCTGGCCATCGCCGGGATTCTCTACCTCACCCTTTTTGGACCGCGGCTGATCCCGGCCCGCTCGTCTATCACCGGTACGCTAGAAATCGATAGCCGCACCTCGCCGCTGCACCACCTCTTGATCGGGGCTGCCTCGCCGCTGGTCGGCAAGTTGCTTTCCGCCACCCCGTTAGCAGACCAAGCCATGGGCATCCACATCATGGAAGTCCGCCGTCGCGGTGCGCGGCTGATGCTGCCGCTCTCGAAGATCGTGGTGGAAAAAAACGACCGCTTCCTCGTCGCCATCCACCGCCGCCGTGGTGGTGCTGCCGACCCGGAAACCTTGTTCGAGTCCATCGGCGCCCAAGTGCTTTCCACCGTGGATGGCATCGTCTCCGAACTCGTCGTTCGCGATGAATCCTCACTACTCGGCAAGACACTCGCCGCCGCAGATTTCCGCCAAAAGTATAACTGCGTAGTGCTCGCCGTGCACCGGAATGGCGTGAATATCACCAGCCGCATCGCCGACCTCGCCCTCGACGTCGGCGATACGCTTCTCGTCATCACCGCCCTCAATAATCTCGATGCGTTGGAGGCCACCCGCGACTTCATCCTCACCGACTCTCCCGCCGATCTACCCGCAGACATCCACCCGAAAAAGGTCACCCCACACGTCGTCCTCTCATGGGTCGCCCTCATCGGTGTGGTGCTCACCGCGACCGTCACTGATGTGCTGCACGGCTATTTCCCCAGCGTCCCCGTCATCCCCATCCACTACGCCGCCATGGTCGGCGCGCTGCTGCTGTTATGGATGAAAGTCATCACCCCGCGCGACGCCTATGCCAGCATCGATTGGCAAGTGCTGCTGATGCTCTACGGTCTGCTAGGTCTGGGCATGGCCATGAAGGAAACCCACACCGCCGAGTGGTTAGCGCGGGAACTCGTGCAACTCGCCGAGCATTTCGTCTCTCCGCAGAACCTTCCGTTAGTCATGTTATGGCTCGTTTTCCTCCTCACCATCTGCCTCACCGAGGTGCTTTCAAACAACGCCACTGCCGTGATGTTAGTTCCCATCGTGATGACCCTCGCCCATGAAATCGGGGTGAATCCCAGACCCTTCATCATGGCCGTCACCGTCGCCGCTTCCACCGCGTTTGCCCTGCCGATGGGCTACCAGACTCACATGATGGTCTATGGTCCCGGCGGCTACCGCTTTACCGACTTCCTCAAAGTCGGCATCCCGCTGAACCTCATCTGCTGGGTCATTTCCTGCCTACTGATTCCCCACATCTGGCCGTTTTAATCCGCCCGCCGGTCCGTTCGGGCGCGTCTCGCCGAGTCAGTCGCCCGATATTGACCAGTCGCCTTGAGTTCGCGTTTCCCCCTAACGCTCTCTCACAGAAATTCCAATTTCTAAGGTTGACGCCCCTCATCTGAACACTCTGACTGATGGAGTTTTCCGCCCATGATTTCACCGATGTTCTCCCCCGAATCCATTCGCCTTACCGATTGTTGGGCCAAAACCGACCCCACCACCGGCCTGCCCGCCCTCACCGTCCGCGACCACTGCCTCATCGTCGGCGCGGTGGCGGAGGCGGTAAACGCTTTGCTAGCTGCGTCTTGTCGGAATTTACCGCCAGAGGGAGCCGTCACGCTTACTGCTGCGCATGACATCGGGAAAATCACTCCCGGTTTTTTGCGGAAGTGTCCGTTGAGTCTCTTTTCGAAAATCAATGGCAGTCAGGATGCGTGCGGAAACCACGCGCTGATGAGTCAGACATTTCTCGCCTCGCTGGCGGAGATGCAGGATGAGCGGAAAATCCCTCTGCAGTGGGGACTCGCGGCGGGTGGCCACCATGGCAGCTATCCGACGACGAAAGTCAGCGATAACTTGGAAAAACGCGGCGGGCCCACCGAGAATGAGTTGACTTGGCCCGGCCAGTTTCGCCGTGAGCTACTTGCCGAGCTGACTCAGTATTTCGGTCCACTGCCGAGCGAGCCGATCAAGGTCGGCTCCCGCATCCACTGGCTCACCGGCTTCGTCACGTTTTGCGATTGGATCGGCTCGAACACCGATTGGTTTCCGATGAATCCAGTGACTCCACTGCGTGATTGCTTTACAGCAGAGTCAGCCCGCCTTGGTGCCAAATCCGCACTCGAAATCATCGGCTGGCATCGCCGCAGCGTCTTTCCCGGCAAGACGTTTTCCCAGCTTTTCGCTAAAGACGAAGCGGTAGAATTCGCACCTCGCCCGCTTCAGGAAACGCTGATCGCACTCGCCGGTCAGCCCGGCCTCTACATCGTCGAGGCACCCATGGGCATGGGGAAAACCGAGGCCGCGCTAGCCGTTGCCTACCGCCGTTGGACCGAAGGCGAGGAGGCCGGTCTCTATTTCGCGCTGCCCACTCAGCTCACCAGCAATCGTATCCACGATCGCGTTTCAAAATTCCTCCGTCGCGTGGTGAACGAACCCACGTTCCAAACCCTCGTCCACGGCAATGCGTGGCTCAGCGAAGAGCGCATCCATCGCTTCGATCCCGCCTTCATCGCTCCCGGCGAGGCAGATGCCACCGAGGCCAGCCGCTGGTTTACCGCGAGCAGGAAACCTCTACTCGCCCCCTTCGGCACCGGCACCATCGACCAAGCACTCATGGCCTGCATCAGTGCGAAACATTCCGCGCTCCGACTCTTCGCTCTATCAGGTAAAGTCGTCGTGATCGATGAAGTCCATTCCTACGATCCCTACACTTCTGCCCTTGTCGATCAGCTCATCGCTTGGCTGCTAGAAGTCGGCTGCACGGTCATCGTCCTTTCCGCCACTCTCACCGCCAAGCGCCGCCGTGAAATGATCAAAAAAGCCGGAGCCAGCGAGCCATCTCCCACACCCAGCGCCTATCCGCTCATCACCAAAGTCATCGGCAGTTCCGCCACGCACCACCTCGTTTGCGATTCAGAGATCCAGGAAAGCACCGTCCACCTGCGCCACATCCCTGCGGAAAATTCGAGTTTCATTGCAGAAATCGCCCGCGCTGCCGAGGCTGGTGCCTGCGTCTTGGTGATTCGGAATTCCGTGAAGTCGGCCCAAGAAACCTTCCGTGCGATCAAGGAAGCTCTCCAGTCAGATGCCATCCCCGTCGGTCTGCTCCACAGCCGTTTCCCTCATTTCCAACGCCAGCAAAACGAAGGAGATTGGATGGAGCAGCTCGGTGAAAGCTCAGCACACCGCCCCACTGGCTGTGTCCTCATCGCCACCCAAGTCGTCGAGCAATCCGTCGATATCGATGCCGATCTCCTCGTCACCGACCTCGCCCCCACCGATCTTCTTTTACAGCGCATCGGTCGCCTGCACCGCCACCCACGCCCCCGCCCCGCAGGCTTTGAAAACGCCACCTGCTGGATTCTCCAACCCACGGTCGATTGGAGCCACGCGCCGAAATCCATCTGCGAAACCATCGGTGCCTCCGCCTTCATCTACCCACCCATCAGCCTTTATCACGCTCAGAAAATCTGGAGCCTGCGCACTCACATCACGCTGCCAACCGAGATAAGGACTTTGCTAGAAAGCGCCACCACCCCTACCGACCCACTCCCCGCCGGAGCCGCAGCTCTCGCAGAAAAGTTAGAACAGGAAACGGCGAACATGATTTCCAAAGCCCTGCGCCAAGGCCCATTCCAAGCTGCTGATTTACCCGATACCGAGGGCGCCCAAACCCGCTATAACATCCAGCCATCCATCCTTCTCGTCCTGCTAAAGGAAGATCCGCGCACCCAAGGTTATCAAACCACCATCACTCCACTAGAGGGCGGACCCCACCTCATTTCGGCAGACCGTTTCAACCATCCACTCGCCAAAGCCCTCCACGAAAATGCCGCCCGCATCCCGCGCTATCTCGTGAGTGCCGCCCTGAAAAATCAGCCTCCGTGGCTCATTGCCCACATGACGGATGCCGTGCTCGCCGTCCGCTCAGACACCACCACCCTGTTAGAAATCATCGGTGGAGAAGACCTCAACTACCACCTCCACTACCATCCCGAACAAGGAATCCATTATGAAAAAATCACCCAACGAGCGCACTCATACGCCGATGATGAGGATTTCTGGTTCTAAAAGATCCCCACGTGGGTGGGGAAAGCTCCCTTATTTCAGCGTGATGCTTAGTTTCATACGGAACATCCCCAATATTTTGGGGCACGCAGAAACTTCATTTCCAATGGAAATGAAGCAAGAAAATCTTAATTTTACTTATTAGTTTCATACTTAAACAAATAATATTGACGAACCTCCTACACCGTGCAGATTGAGCGCGCCTCCATTGCCTCGCCTGACTCATTATCCAAAAACTTCACGCTGATGATTTCCTTTAACCTCACCACAGACCCATGGATTCCCGTCCGTTGGCTTGATGGCTGCTCAACTTCAGTGAGCCTCCATCAGCTCTTCGCCGAGTCCTCCCACATCGCCGATCTTGCCGTGCCGCCGCATGAACGGATTTCAATTCTCCGGCTGCTCATCTGCATCACCCAAGCTGCGCTCGGTGCACCCGCCACTTCGGATGATTGGTCGGAATGGGGTGATGCAATGGAATCAGCCACCGCCGGCTATCTCACAAAATGGAGTGAGCAATTCAATCTCATGGGCGATGGCCCGCGTTTTCTCCAAGCACCGATCAAGGATGACAAAGACTATCCCGCCGCACAAATCGTCTATCACTTTGCGACTGGAAATACGCCGACCTTGTTAGACCACGAAGGCGACGACGCCCGCGAACTCTCACCCGCATTTCTCGCCAGAGCCTTACTCGTTTATCAAAACCACTTCGTCGGTGGCAGCCTTGCTTCGAAAGTGAAAGGCAACGGCCCCGCGCTCAAAGCCCTTCACTCGTTTCTCATCGGCAAGAATTTTCGCCAGACCATCCTGCTGAATTGCATCGATGAAGAGACGCTTCATCCAAGCATTTTAGGGAAACCCGTTTGGGAAAATGGCAAAAAATCTGACTATCTCGCTCGTCTTGCACCCACTCCTTGCAAGCTCTGGTTGGTGAAAAATGGCAGCCGTATCTGCATCGACCAAGGCATCGTCCATGACGAATTCGAAGCCTCTGCCATCCGTGAAACCTCAGCGACCATCATCATCGGCAAGCGAGCCGGAGCCGAAACGCCTGTGCTACTTCGCGCCAACACTGGCAAGGGAATCTGGCGTGATCTCCATTGCATCAGCGTCGTTTCCAAAGCGGAAAAAAATGCGCCGATGACTTTTTCCAGTCACCTCCAAGAACTCGGCGACGAACCCGAGATCACCTTCTGGACCGGAGAACTCATCAAAGCCAAGGACGCGAAAATCCTCGATGCCGTGGAATCTGTCTTCACCGTGCCCTTCCAATTTTTCAGTCTCGCTGGTCAAAACCGCTATCAAGCCGGAGTTGCCTTCGCAGATTCTTACTCCAACCGAATCTACGGCGCGGTGAAGACTTACTTCGCCACACTGATGATGGAGTCCGGGCCGACAGAATCCGCTAAGCGTCACTTCTGGAATACACTTGATCAACAATCCAGTGTCCTGCTTTCGCTTCTGAAAAATCTCGGCACGGCGGAAGACCCGATGGGCGCAGCGGAGTTTGGTAAAGGTAGCGACCCATGGACGCTCGCGGTCCGCGCTGCGGCAAATGCCGCATACGAAGCCACCTGCCCGCGTCAAAATCCTCGTCACTACCAAGCCTACGCCGCAGGTCTGCGGGTGCTCTGGCCTACCGCGAAAAAATCCACCGCCAAGAAAACTCCGGCTAAAATCCACTCATGAACACTCCCGATTATCAGCAACAAAACACCGACTTCGTCGCGCAGCTCGTGAGCTTGTGCGCCCACGACCGTGGCCACCGCGCCGCCCTCCGCCGCTGGTGGAGCGATGGCACCCGCCACTATGCCTATCCGTTGTTAGGAAAGCTTTACGCACTGGAGGACGATCGCAAAACCATCACCGCTGCACTCTACGGCGTGCATTTAAAAGACACCGCTCCCGCCCATCTAGCAGGCAGTCATTCCATCGGCAGTGCTGCTTTAAAACTTGGTGGAAATAGCAGTCAGGCCGACGCGTTTCCTTCCATGGAACGTCACTTCCGTCGGCTGCTCGCTGCGGATTTGTTAGAAGATCTCGCCCCCCAACTTCACCGTCTCGTCAAGCGGCTCGAGCGCGAATCCATCCCGCTCGACTACGCCCGCCTCCTCGGCGATCTCTGCCAGTTCCGCAACAATCCAGAAGCCGTGAAAACCCGCTGGGCCATCGCCTTTTGGCAAGCATCCACCGAAACCTCCGCCAACCCATGAGCCTCCATCTCACCAAAATCGAGATCGACTATGAGACTGCCCACAAGGCACATCTCCACGATTCCTATGCATGGCATCAATGGGCGTGGCACGCCTTTCCGCACCGACCTGAGGCGGACCGAGATTTCCTCACCCGGCTGGATGATCTCGGGAATGGCTTCCGTTTTCTCATCCAGTCCGCCACCGCCCCACAGCGGCCTAACACCTGCCCAGAGGACGCATGGGCCAGCCGAGAAATCCCAGAAAAATTCTTCAGCCATCCTGCCTATCGTTTCTCACTCCTCGCTAATCCCACCCGCAAACTCGCCGCCCCGCGCGATGCCGAGGGCAAGCGCCGGAATGCCAAACGAGTCGCCATTTCCACCCGCGAAGACCTCATCGCATGGCTGGAGCGCAAGGCGACTCAGCATGGTTTTCAAGTGGACACCCACACCCTGCAAACGCTCCCAAGGCCGCGCCAAGTCTTCGTGAAAAAAAGCACAGCAGACACCCAACGCCACGCCGGCCTTCACACCGCCACCGAGTTCATCGGCGTCCTGAAAATCACCGATCCCACCGCCTTCCTCGCTGCCACCCGCACCGGCATCGGCTCCGCCAAGGCCTTCGGCTTCGGAATGCTCTGCCTCTCACCCAGCTAAAATCCACTGACATGTCCGCCATCTCATTATTTGAAGAAAAACAAGTTCGCCGTGCTTGGAATGCTGCCGAGGGGAAATGGGTATTTGCCGTCGTTGATGTCATCGCAATTTTGACGGACAGCCCGAACCCGCAGGTCTACTGGCGAGTTTTGAAAAAACGCCTCACCACTGAGGGAAATGAAACCGTTACAAATTGTAACGGTTTGAAAATGACTGCCGCCGACGGTAAGCAGCGGATCACCGATGTAGCTGACACAGAACAAATTCTACGTTTAATCCAGTCCGTCCCTTCACCTAAAGCCGAGCCGTTTAAACGTTGGTTGGCCAAAATCGGTTACGAGCGTCTTGAAGAAATCGAGAACCCAGAGCTCGCAGCGAAGCGGATGCGCTCGATCTACGAGCAAAAAGGCTACTCGGAAGAATGGATCAAAAAGCGCCTGCGAGGAATCGCCGTCCGGGATGAACTCACCGACGAGTGGGGCAAGCGCGGCGTGAAAGAAGGCAAGGAATTCGCGATCCTCACGGCGGAAATCAGTAAGGCCACCTTCGGCATGACGCCTGCCCAATACAAAGAGTTCAAGGCTCTGTCCAATCCCAAGGAAAACCTCCGCGATCACATGACTGATCTGGAACTGATCTTCACCATGCTCGGCGAGGCCTCCACCACCGAGATCGCCAAAAAGCGCGATGCCCAAGGGTTCCCGCAAAACCAACAAGCCGCCAAAGCCGGCGGCACCGTGGCCGGCGATGCTCGCAAAGCCCTCGAAACCAAGAGCGGCAACAAAATTTCCACTTCCACAAATTACAAAGCTCTCACCGACTCCAAAAAACGCATCCCCCGCAAGAAATCTTCATTCCCTGAAAACTGAAAACTGAAAACTGAAAACTAACAAACTTCTTTAATTATGAACCTCATCGAACTCCACATCCTCCAATCCTTCCCCGTCACTTGCCTCAACCGCGATGACGTCGGCTCGCCTAAGTCTGCAACCTTCGGCGGTAGCCAGCGGGCTCGGGTCTCTAGCCAGTCTCTGAAGCGGGCCACCCGGCTGCTTGCTCGTAATACATCTCCCGGTGATTTCATGGGCATCCGCAGTCGCTTCCTGCTAGAGCCATTTACTCATGCCCTACTTGCTGCGGGCTTGGATGAAGCCGCCGCCGCGGAAAAAGCCAAGCAACTCTGCGAGGTTTTCAGTAAGCAAGATGCGAAGAAACCCGATCAAGTGACCACCGCCGTTTATCTATCACCCGGTGAAATCCAACAGGTCGCGGCAGCCGTCGCCGCAGGTGAAGCGCCGGAAAAAGCCGTGAAAAAAGTGGATCGTCTCGATGCCGCAGACATTGCGCTTTTCGGCCGGATGATTGCGAACGACGCCACGCTCAACGTCGAAGGTGCAGCGATGTTTTCCCACGCGCTTTCCACCCACACCACTGCCAATGAGATCGACTTCTTCTCCGCCGTGGATGACCGCAAGGGCGATTCCGAAGACGCCGGAGCCGGCATGATCGGCACGTTAGAGTATAACTCCGCCACCTATTATCGCTACGTCGCCATCAATCTGGATCTGCTGTTCGATGCCAAGCACCTCGGTCCCATCTGCGAGCAGGAAAAGCGGAAATCCCTCCTCCGTGCCTTCATCACTGCCGTGCTCACCGCCGTCCCCGGTGCCCGCCAAAACTCGATGAATGGAGCCACGCTGCCCGCCGAAGTCCTCGGCATCCGCAAGGACAAGGGTCAGCCGCTTCAGCTGATCAATGCCTTTGAAAATCCCATCAAAACCAAGAACAAGGGCTACGCCGCCAGCTCTGTCGATGAGATGCTCAAACACCACGAAAGCCTGAAAAAGACTTGGGCCATCGAGACTTCCGTGGAATCCCTCCTCACCCAAGACGGGCTCAGCAGCTTCCTCGACCAACTCCTCGCCGCCGATGTCTGATCTCGCCACCCGCGCCATCGCCTTCCTGCTAGATGGACCCATGCAGTCGTGGGGATCCTCCTCGCGTTTCACCCGCCGGGAGACCGAGGCATTTCCCACCAAGAGCGCCCTCATCGGTCTCATCGCCGCTGCTGCGGGTATCGACAAGTATGCTGCGGATGAAGCGGAGAAACTGGCCCCCTTCTCCGCCCTGCGACTCAGCATCTATCGCCTCCCACGGAGAAGCGGCCAACTCGTCGGTCGGCTCGCGGATTTCCACACCGTGGGCGGCGGCTACGATGCCAAGGCCTCCGCGTTCGATAAAATGAGCATCCCACGCAAAGCCTCAGGCGGGGCCAGTGCAAATGCCGTCATCACCCACCGCACCTACCTCACCGAAGCCCGCTTCATCGCCGCCTTCCATGGCCCTGCCGATGTGATCGAGAGGGTGGCGCGGCATTTAGAAAATCCTGTCTGGGGCCTCTGGTTTGGTCGGAAAACATGCATACCCGCCATGCCACTCAGCCCGGTTTCAGGTGAAAATTCCCATGCTGCCACCACTGCCCTCATCGGGAAAATCCGCACTTGGGAAGAAACCACCCACCGCGCCAGCATCCCACCCGATCTCGATCCCACTCATCTCGAACGCTGGGAAGAACCCGCTGGCGACCAACTCCAACCCGGCGATTTCCACCTCCACGACCAACCACTCACCTTCGGCCTACGAGAGTTCCACACCCGTCCGATCCGGCATCACCCTGCGAACGAGGCTCTTTAAATGGGCGTTCCGACCTCACCAAATTCGCTTCACCCCGTAGTCATCAAACCGATCATCCGAGGTGATCACTGTGAAGTCACCATTCATCGCCTGAGCGATCAGCATCCGGTCAAACGGATCCTTATGGTGAAATGGCAAATCTTGAATTTTTCGGCAGGCTGCGAGATCGACTCCGAGAAGTTGGAATTTTTGTTTCTCCATCCAATCCGGAAGGCTTTTCTCCCAGTCTAACGGAACATCCAGTCCATCGTAACCACCCCGCGACATTTTTAACCCGATTTCCCAAAAGCTCACCACTGAGACCGTGACACTCTCACCAATGAAAAATGCCTCTTTCGCTAGAGCCGTTAACTTCCCCGGAGCATAGGAGGCCCACAGCAATGCACTCGTATCGAGCAGCACCTTCATCTGCGGAAGTCTTCAGCAACCGATGCCATAAAATCATCCTCAATCTCCCGATCCAGTGCTGGTTTATTCGTCAGATGCTCTAGCACTTCGTTCGACATGTAGCCTGCGAGAGCCCCTAGCCCCAACCTCCGCTTCGGCTTCTCCTGCCTCTCGATCACCAACCTCACCACTGGCTTATCCCGCCGGGAAATAATCACTTCTTCACCCCGCTCCACCGCCGCGATCAGCCGGGACAGGTGTGTCTTCGCCTCGTGGATGGTCACTTGCATGGCTCGAACTTAGTCAACATGGCTCAAACTGTCAATTTTCGAGGGGGCTTGTGTGCAGGAACTCTACCCTTGCCCACGAAAGCAGTGCGCACTACTTTCGTGCGATGAAAAACATCACCTTCAGTGCCGACGAACACGTCATCGAGCTAGCTCGCCAAGAAGCCCGCAACCGCAAAACCACCCTCAACGCCCTGTTTCGCGAATGGATGGAAGATCTTGCCCGGCGTGACGAACGGCGAAACAACATCGAAATCATCCTCAAAAACATGAGTCGTTACGATTCTGGAGGTCCATACACCCGTGATGAACTCAATGAACGCTGAAACCTTTCTCGACACGAATATCCTCATTTATGCCTACGATAAGAAGGCACCCGCCAAGCGGGATAAAGCCCTCCTGCTTACCCAAGCGGACCGACCATGGGCGATCAGTTGGCAGGTCGTTCAGGAGTTTTGCTCAGTGGCACTGCACCGATTTCCCATCCCACTGGATCAAGATTTTTTAAACGACTACCTTGATCATATTTTGACTCCGCATTGTAAAATCCTCCCCAGTCCCAGAATTTTTCGCGAAGCCCTACGTATTCACCATCAAACCCAATATCGCTTCTACGATAGCCTCATCGTCGCTGCGGCAATAGAATCCGGTGCCAAAATTCTATACTCCGAAGACCTCCAGCATGACCGCCAAATCGGCCACCTACGGATCGTCAATCCATTCCTCTAACCTACCTCCCCATGGTCCACACACGAGGGACCCTTGCTTGGAGAAATCTGCTCTACTGCCGCGCATCAAGATTTGTGATTTTGGAGGAGCTAGAAATTCGGGGAGCACACGCGCCCTCGCGTGTTGTTAGCGCCGCCCTCGGCTCTGACTGGCGTTCACTAAAGATCGACGTAGCCACCGAAATAGCGCTAAATATCACAATCCCCCATTTGAGGCTGGGTGCCTCAAATCACACGCGAGGGCGCGTGCGCTCCACAAATCTTGAAGCGCGGCAGTATAACGGGAGGCGAATTTTAAAACGGCAAGACGCACTTTGCGCCCTTGCGCCTCTGCGCGAATCCTTCTCCAGAATTTTCTCGCGCAAAGCCGCAAAGGCGCAAAGGAAGATAAAAACTTCGATTTTTTTAGGTCTGAAACCTTATCTTCTTTGGCGTCTTGGCGGTGAAAAAATAATTCGCCCCGGATTTTACCTCAAACGTTCCCTAATGTAGTCACCCTACCTATCACCCACTGATCACTCGTCACTTCTTCCTCTTCCCCCATGCCCATCTTCGAACGCCCGCCTCTCGACACCCTCGCCCCTGCCAAGGACCGCTGGACCCCCATCTATCTGGAGCACGGCCGGATCGAGGTGGATGATTCTTCAATCAAATGGATCGGCAGTGACGGATTGATCACACGGCTGCCGGTAGCCACTGTTTCCGCGCTGATTCTCGGTCCCGGCACCAGCATCACCCATGCGGCGGTAAAGGCGGCGGCGCAGTGCAATTGCCCGCTGTTCTGGCTGGGTGAGGACGGCCTGCGTTTCTACGCCTTCGGCATCACGCCGAACCATGATAACTCGATGGCCCGCATCCACGCCACTGCTTGGGCAAACAAGAAGTCCCAGAACGAGATCGCCCGCCGGATGTTTCTCCACCGTTTCCCCGAGGCATCGGTGCATGGCGTCAACATCAAGCAACTGCGGGGGATGGAAGGCCGCCGGGTGAAACAAACCTACGCCGACCTCGGGCTGAAATACGGCGTCACTTGGAAAGGCCGCGATTACAAAACCGAAAACTGGCAACTCGCTGACGGCATCAACCGCGCCCTCTCCGCCTCGAATGCCTCGCTCTACGCCCTCACCGCCGCCGTTTGCTGTTCCATGGGTTTTATCCCACAGCTCGGCTTCGTCCACGCGGCTGGAACTCTTCCCTTCATCTACGACGCGGCAGACCTCTACAAACACGAAACCAGTTGGCCCGCCGCCTTCGAGGCACTTTCTATCAACCCCAATGACGACGGCACGCTCGTGAGGAAACTACTCAAACAAAAAATCGAGGAAACCCGCATGCTCCGCCGGATGCCAGACGACTTGAAAAAACTCTTCGTCGGTCTCGGTGAAGACCCCGATGATGCGCCGCCGGACCACCCACTCCAACCCCACTCCGAAGCATGACCGTCCTCATCTGCAACGATGTCCCACCCGCCATCCGTGGCCACCTCAAGCGGTGGTTCATCGAGCCTCGGGCGAACGTTTTCATCGGCACGCTCAATGTCCGCACCCATCGCAAGGTCATGGACTTCATCTTGCGAAACGCCTCCAAAGACTTCGGTGTGATGGTCGTCACCTCGGCGCCGAACTGCCAAGGCTACGTCGTCGAGCGCATCGGCCCGGAAGGGAAAACCGGCCGCAAGGAGGTCGAGTTCTCCGGTATCCCGCTTATTGCGGAGAGCTGGATCGATCCGGAAAATTGTCCGTTTTAAGCGAGAGGGTAGGGGGATTGCGTGACTGCGCCAATTTGGCACATACACGTTAGGCCTTGATTTAGGTAATTCTGGGAGTGTAACTCATTGGCAAGTCCAGAGATTTCCCCACCCGCGTGGGGATGGCCCGGTGACTCTGGCGGCGCGATAGGCGGCATCTATGATTTCCCCACCCGCGTGGGGATGGCCCGTAACCTTTTCTCGACACACACACTGAGAAACCGATTTCCCCACCCGCGTGGGGATGGCCCGTCGGCAAGCCGCCTGGCGTCTATCAGCCCCATGATTTCCCCACCCGCGTGGGGATGGCCCGTGACTCTATTCCCGAACCATTCTCACATACTAAGATTTCCCCACCCGCGTGGGGATGGCCCGGCTCCGTTGCCCATCAAGAGCGCCTACGCCATGATTTCCCCACCCGCGTGGGGATGGCCCGGCACCATGCTCATGTCAGAGCACCAGACCGCGGATTTCCCCACCCGCGTGGGGATGGCCCGCCGCCCACTTCGCCCTCCTCGCAGGCACACTCGATTTCCCCACCCGCGTGGGGATGGCCCGTCACCACCGCCCGTCTATTACCCCTCCAGCCAGATTTCCCCACCCGCGTGGGGATGGCCCGGCCAGCGCACCGCCGCTGCAAACCGCCTCGCGGATTTCCCCACCCGCGTGGGGATGGCCCGCCGTGGTGCGACATCGATGGGGAACCCGCGTTGATTTCCCCACCCGCGTGGGGATGGCCCGGTCCTGCATGGCGAGCCGATCACCCCAGAGGAGATTTCCCCACCCGCGTGGGGATGGCGCGCTTATCGGCGTCGGATGACGCGGCTTGTTATGGATTTCCCCACCCGCGTGGGGATGGCCCGCAATATCAAGAGAGTGGCGGAGGCGATGGGGCGATTTCCCCACCCGCGTGGGGATGGCCCGAGGTGGGGACCGAGCACATGATCGCGGGAAGAGATTTCCCCACCCGCGTGGGGATGGCCCGTTCGCGTAAACCCATTATTTCTGAGGGAAAAAGATTTCCCCACCCGCGTGGGGATGGCCCGGCACCACAGGAAACCATGCCTACTTCCTCCCGGATTTCCCCACCCGCGTGGGGATGGCCCGGGGAGCTACCGCCGAACGTTGAGCTATGACAGGATTTCCCCACCCGCGTGGGGATGGCCCGTCTGGCGGCTCCGTTCCGAGATGGAAGGCCTAGATTTCCCCACCCGCGTGGGGATGGCCCGGGCAGTGGGTCGGTGACTATGACACGCCGTATGATTTCCCCACCCGCGTGGGGATGGCCCGATCTACCTCGGCGGCAGCGGGCGGAACCTCGTGATTTCCCCACCCGCGTGGGGATGGCCCGTCACGTTGCCCCGGTTCGCTGATGATGTTGCCGATTTCCCCACCCGCGTGGGGATGGCCCGTGGACGCAGACGGATGAAATTCCAACGGGTCCGATTTCCCCACCCGCGTGGGGATGGCCCGCAAAACGCACGCTGGTTCATCAAAACATCCGGGATTTCCCCACCCGCGTGGGGATGGCCCGCTAATCGCGGCGGCGGGGACATTGGCAGATGAGATTTCCCCACCCGCGTGGGGATGGCCCGCGCACCGCCGCCCATGCCCCGCTGTGGGCACTGATTTCCCCACCCGCGTGGGGATGGCCCGTGCGAGGCCCGCCAGCCCGGCAAGGCACCCCAGATTTCCCCACCCGCGTGGGGATGGCCCGTCCACCGGCGAGCTATCCGAGGCCGCCACCAAGATTTCCCCACCCGCGTGGGGATGGCCCGAGCTCAATGCCCACGGCGGCCGCGTGACCTTCGATTTCCCCACCCGCGTGGGGATGGCCCGCTCAAGGGCAGTGACCAGCGCTGGGGATCTCTGATTTCCCCACCCGCGTGGGGATGGCCCGCCCGCGACCTCAAGGCCCAGATCGCTGGGTGGGATTTCCCCACCCGCGTGGGGATGGCCCGGGCGATCCCGCCCTGAGCCGGGCGCAAGTGCGGATTTCCCCACCCGCGTGGGGATGGCCCGTAACGCGCAGCCAGACTTTCCACCGCTGGTCGGATTTCCCCACCCGCGTGGGGATGGCCCGTGTCGGCTCAATCAATTCGGGATTGATGCCGTGATTTCCCCACCCGCGTGGGGATGGCCTGCCGTCCAAGACCAGATCGCCGCGCTGCCTGCTGGGGCGGACTGGGGGGCGGTGAAAGAGGACATCACTGCCAGTCTCAAGCCGCTGGAAACGGGTTCCAACTTCGATCCCGAGCAGACAAACGACCTACTCTGGCGAGTGCTTGCCCGAGAAGGAATGATCGACTACGGACCCACGCCCATGAAACCTCTGCTTGATAAGCCCCTGCGCGAAGCCCTCTCCGCCCGGCCACCGACGGCCGCAGAAGCCAAAGAGGACGCAATCTTCATGAGCTACCCCTCTTCCGCTTACCGGGATTTCTTAGACGGTAAGGCAGAATACCCCGGAATGAGCAGCCTCCTCACCACCCTCCGTCAACTCTCCATCGAAGAAGGTGAACCCCAGCCATGAATACCACCACCCTAAGCGAATACGCCGGAACCGTGAGCATGACCCGCAGTGCCCGCCGCATGGGCGTGCTCTCCGCCTATGATCCAGCGCCGCCCGCCCGCCTAAGCCCAGAGGAACTCAGTTGGCAGCTCAAGCTCGTAGCGCACTGGGAGGGCGGCCCTGCTCCAGAGCACGCCTCCGCCGTGCCAGTGGTGCTCGTCTTAGAAAAGGAGACCATTGCAGAGAAATAAGTCCTATAGGACCCATAAGACCTATCTCTTCACCTCTTCTCTTTCCATCAACAATCCACCGGATTTCCCCACCCGCTTGGGGATGAACTTTCGATTCAGACCATGATGAAGCGCTTGCAGCTCCGGTATCGGACTTGTTTCCGCTGGGCGTTGCTCACCCCACCGCCCTCATCACTTGAGGCAGGAAATCAAAATACGCATCGCGGCTGATCAAGCGACCCCCGCACTCGTGGGCCATGGCGGCGATCCAGACGTCGTTGGTCGGGATGGGGGTGCCGCGCTGCTGCAGGCCTTCGAGAAATTCGCCGTAAATCTCGGCACTGCGGCGGGTCGTGGGCATGACGTGGACTTGCGGCTCGCTGAGAAATTCGTGGAGCCGCGCCACATTCCGCTCGAGTTGCGAGCCTTTGCGGAATCCGTGATACAGCTCACCCAGCACGATAATCGGCACCACCACCCGATCCGCAATGGCGAGGCACTCATGCCATCGCCCACTTCGCCGCCAATCGGAATAGCCGTTGGTATCCAAGACCACGATCAGCTCCATAGGCTTTCATCGAGCTGTTTGAGATCTTTTTCTAAAAACTCATCCCACTCAGGTCCGAAGTCGGAATCTCCTGCAAACTTGTCGAGGTTGTTCCGCCGCACCGGTTCGGTGTCGGCACCGAGGCCCCGGCGCAGGGCTTCGGCGAGGACTTGGTTCATCGAGACCTTCCTCAGCGCCGCCTCCGCACGGGCCTTTTCGACCCACGCTTCTTCGACTTTCCGAATGGTCACCTGCGTCATGTATGCAGGTAAACCGTAAAGATGGATGCAGTCAAGTTAGCCGATTCTTTGAACACTTCCTCCTCCCCCATGGGCAACGACGTCTCTGACTCAAACTGTCAAACGACTTTCCGCCGCGTCCCGTTCCGATCCATTTGCCTTAAGCCTGTTACCCGTATGCCCGACGCTTATACTTTAAGATTTTTTAACCGCAGATGAACACCGATGGACGCAGATGAATGAAGATGGAAGACCTAGATCGAGTGGGGTTTTCATGCTTTTCGTTGCCGCCGCACCTTCGACCACTCGCGGATCATTATTTCCTTCCTTGATGACCCTGCTCGAAGCACCACGAAGGGTGCAACTTGCATCCTTCGCCCTGCTCCAAGCACCAGGTGGGGTGCAATTTGCATCCCGCGCCCTGTTCAGAGCACCATGTAGGGTGCTAATTGCATCCTGCGCCCTGTTCAGAGCACCATCGAGGGTGCAATTTGCATCCTCAACCCTGTTCAAAGCACCATCCAGGGTGCACTTTGCTCCATCAGCCCCGTTCCATGCTCCCCACTCCTCGCTCCGGCCAAGGACCGCTGGACCCCCATCTATCTGGAGCACGGCCGGATCGAGGTGGATGATTCCTCGATTCAATGGATCGGTGGCAATCAAGGAGTGTGGGCGAGACGCCCACCATAGATGGACTTGTGGGCGAGACGCCCACACTCCTTGTATTCCGCAGGGCCGCAGGGCCGGTCAGCTCTCATGGGTTGAGCCGTTAGCGTGAGAGGATTTCCACCAGTTGCTGGGCTTCTGGGAAATCTGGGTGGAGGCGGAGGGCGAGGGTGGCGGCGGCGAGTGCTTGGTTTTTCTGACCGAGGCGGGCATGGAGGGTGGCGCGGGCGTAGGGGATGGCGGCATCGGTGGGATCGGCGGCTTCGCCTTTGAGCAGGGTGGCGATGGCTTCTTGCGGCCGGTTCGCGCGGCTGCGGGCGAGGCCGAGGTTATACCAAGCACGGGACTGGGTGGGATCGAGCTGGACGGTTTTTTCGAGTTCGGTGGTGGCGGCGGCGGTGGAGCCGAGTGAGTTCAGGGCGAGGGCGAGCTTGTAGTGGTAATCGGCGATTTCGGGGTCGAGGCGGATGGCTTGTTGGAGGGAATTGACAGCCCCTTGGTTGTCGCCGGTGGTGCTGAGGAGGATGGCGAGGTCGTGATGGAAGGGTGGGGAGTTCGGGTCCCACTCGATGGCCTTGCGGATGTGGCGGATGGCGGCTGCGGTGTCGCCACGGCGCGAGGCGAATTGGGCGAGCTGCATGCGGCCGTTGGGTTGGTCGGCGTTGAGGTCGAGGCTGTGGACGAGTTCCTTGCCGGCGCGGGAATCGAGATCCAGTGTCTCGCAAAGCGCCCATGCGGCGGCGATGCGGACGGAGCGGATGGGGTCGTTTAAAAGGGGTTGGAGTTTTCCCGCGATGGGTGAACCGGGAGCCTGCACCGCTTCGCTGAGGGTGCGGACGGCGGCGGCGCGGACGAGTGGGTGGGCGTGGGAAGTCTGGGTGATCAACGCTTCGGTGACGGTGGGATCCATGACCCAGCGGGCGAGGAGGAGGCTGGCACTGGCCTTCCATGCGGGAGTTTCTTCGCTGGCGAGAAGCCGGAGCAGTCCGTCACGGGCGGCGGGCTCACCCCGGCGGGCGCTGGCGATGAGGAGGGCGCGGGTGCGGGATGGGCGGTCGGGTTTTTCGCCGTAGAAACTCTGATTTGCGGCGATGGCCCAGTCGGTGTCCTTGTCGGTGTGGCAGCGGTTGCAGGCATTGGGGACGCCGATTTCCTTGGTGAGCTTGGGGTCTGGGATGCTGAAACTGTGATCGTGCCGGGGGTGGCGCTGCATGTAGGTGGTGACGGGCATGTGGCAGGAAATGCATTGGTTTCCAGTGCTTTCCGCGCCGTGATGGCTGTGGGCGGTGGGATCGATGACCGGGGCGGTGGGGAACTCCTGGCGGCCACCGGTGTGGCAGTTCATGCAGAGTTGGTTGCCGGGGGAGATGAGTTGGTTGTCGTGCGGATCATGGCAGTCCGCACAACGGACGCCGGCGTGGTGCATGCGGCTGGAGAGAAATGAGGTGAACTCGAAGTTTTCATCATTCACTTGGCCATCCGGGTGGAAGGTGGCGGTCTCGTCGGTGACGGTGAGACTGAAGTGATCGTAAAACGACTCGCCGGGAATAAGGTCACCGGTGAGTTCTGCGCGGCGGGCGTGGCAGGCGGCACAAGTTTCCATGGCTTGGTCGCGGCTGAACGGGCGTAGGGTGGGATCCTTCGTGGTGGCAGTGAGTGAGGGTTTTTCCTGCCACTGGACGTGATCTTCCATGGGGCCGTGGCAGGCCTCGCAGCCGACGCTCATTTCCGCCATGGACGTGTGGTAGCTGTCGGTCTGGGGTTGGTAGTTTTTCTGCAGGCGGGTGTTATGGCAGGCGGCGCACATGGAATTCCAGTTCATGCCGCGGCCGGTCCAGTGACCCCAATCGCCGGGGGCGCGTGGGTCGTCATTTCCATAAACGTCGAACCATTCGTTCTTTGCGGGGTCGAGGGCGACATCGCAGACTTGCATCCGCCCGCCGGGTGCGGGGATGAGAAACTGGCGCAGTGGGTCGTTCCCGATGACTCGGACGACGGGGTAGGCGTGGCGATTTTTCTCGAGTCCTTGGGTGAGAAATTTCGCGAGGCCATCCGCATCGATGAAGGCCTCGGTGGTGTCCTTGCCGTGGGTGAGGGTCTGCTTGGGGGCGAAGGCTGGGTGGTCTTTTTCCTTTTGGACGGACCGTTCGGCGAGGCCGTGATGCGAGTGCTGCCATTTCTCAAATGCAGCGGCGTGGCACTTGCGGCACGATTCCGAGCCGGCGTAGGTGGCGTGGACTTGGCGGTCTGGAGCAGCGGCACTGGCGACCGCTGAAATTTTGACCGGTGAGGCGGTAGGGCGGAAGTGATGGATGGCGAAAACCGCCGCGGCGAGGGTGGTGGCGGCAAGAATCGCTTGGGTCAATCGCCTGTTCCAGCGGCTCATTTCTTGCGCTGGAGGAACAAGTCGATGCCGTCCACCAGTGCGAGCCAACTGGCCTCGATGATATTATCCGAGACGCCGACGGTGCCCCAAGTGGAGGTGCCGTCGGTGGAGACGATGAGCACGCGAGTCTTGGCGGCGGTGGCGTCGAGACCGTCGAGGATGCGGACCTTGTAGTCGGCGAGGGCGACGCTGGCGATTTCTGGGTAAAACGGGAGCAAGGCCTTGCGGAGGGCGAGGTCCAGGGCATTTACCACGCCCTTACCCTCGGCGACGGTGAGGGTGGGGGTGGCGTTGACGGAGAGCTTCACCGTGGCTTCGCAAACGGGCGGGTGGCCATCGCGATATTGGCGGAAGCTGGTGTGATACTCGGTGAGATCGAAGGGTTTCACGTAAGTCCCCAGTTCGCGGCGGATGAGTAATTCGAGCGAACCACCGGCGGCCTCGTAGGAATAGCCTTCGTTTTCGAGCTCCTTGACGCGGAGGAGAATGGCGCTGGCCTCGGGTGCACCTTTTTCGAGTGGGATGCCGAGTTCGTGGGCTTTGACGAGGATGTTCGACTGCCCGCTGAGTTCGGAAACGAGGATATTCTGCGAGTTTCCGACGCTGCTGGGGATGATGTGCTCGTAGCTGCGGGCGAGTTTCTGCACGGCATTCACATGCATCCCGCCTTTATGGGCGAAGGCGGTGCGACCGATGAAGGCGGCGCGGGCGAAGTGCGGGTTATTCGAAACGTCATCCACGAAATAGGACAGATCGCGCAGTTGGTCGAGGTGGGGGACGAGCGGGATGCCCATTTTCAACTGAAGGATGGGGATGACGGAGGTGAGATTGCAATTTCCGGTGCGTTCGCCGTAGCCGTTGATGGTGCCTTGGACGTGGATGGCACCGACGTTGACAGCGGCGATGGCGTTAGCGACGGCGAGTTCGCAGTCGTTGTGGGTGTGGATGCCGAGCGGGGTGTCCGGCAGGTGTTTTTTCACCGCCTCGCAGATTTTTGCGACCTCGGAGGGCAGCGTGCCGCCGTTCGTATCGCAGAGGACGAGGCAGGCCGCGCCGCCATCGGCCGCTGCTTGGAGCGTGGCGAGTGCATGGCTGGATGAGTCCTTGTAACCATCGAAAAAATGCTCGGCATCATAGATCACTTCGCGCCCGTGTTTCACCAAGTAGGCGACGGTGTCGCGGATCATCGCTTGATTTTCCGCGACGGTGGTCCGCAGAACCTCAGTGACTTGCAGCTCCCAGCTTTTCCCGAAAATGGTGACCACCGGTGTCTCGGCTTGGAGCAGCAAGCGGACTTGGGCATCGTCCTCGACCGCGGTGTCGGCACGGCGGGTGGAGCCGAAGGCGGCGAGCTTGGCGTGCTTTAGATCGAGCTTTTTCGCCTCGCGGAAGAACTCGATGTCTTTCGGGTTCGAGCCGGGCCAGCCGCCCTCGATGTAGTCGATCCCGAACTCGTCGAGCCGCTGGGCGATGCGAAGTTTATCGAGGCCGGAGAGCTGGAATCCTTCGCCTTGGGTGCCGTCGCGGAGGGTCGTGTCGTAGAGAAATACCGATGGAGTGCTCATCAAAAAAGGACGTTGAGACTAGGGCTTGGCCGGGGCCTCGATGTGCTTGAAGAGGCGGAACAGGTCGCTGTTTGAGGTAAATATCGTGGTGGTGTCCTTATCGAGAGTTTTTTGGTAGATCTCGAGGGTTTTGACGAATTGGTAGAAGTCGGCAGCGGACGGGCTGGAGTTGTAAGCGAGGGCGTAGATGGAGGTGGCTTGGGCATCGGCCTTGCCTTTGATTTCCTGCTCCTTGCGGTAGGCCTCGGACTGGATGGAGAGGAGATCGCGCTCCTTGCGGCCGATGATTTTCGCGGCCTCACCGGCCCCTTCCGAGCGGAAGCGGTCGGCGATCTGGTTCCGCTCCGAGGCCATGCGGGCGTAGATTTTATCAATGACACCGGCCTTGTAGTTGATCCGCTTGAAGCGGACGTCGAGCAGCTCGATGCCCCAGGTGCGGACGATGGGCTGGGCGGCGGCGAGGATTTGGGCGTCGAGCGTGCCTCGACCGAACTGGATGGGCGGGAGGACGCCGAGGTTCGAATTCGCGGCGGCGAGGGCTTCGTCGCGAGCGGGTTTGCGGTTTTTGTCGCTGCGGATGACTTCGATGAGGTCATGCGAGGCGATGACGCTGAGGGTCTCGGCGCCGATGATGTCATTGAGCCGGGAGAGGGCGCCGCGCTCGTCGCGGAGCTTGGTGTAATAGAGCTGCGGGTCGAAAATCCGCCAACGGGCGAAGTTATCGATGCTGACGTAGAGCTTGTCGCGGGTGGTCATTTCCGCTGCCGGGCCGTCCCACTCGAGGATGCGTTTCTCGATGCGGTTCACCTGCTGGATGAACGGCATTTTCCAATGCAGCCCGGATTGGTTGTTCGCCGGGTCGGAGTTGATGGTCTGGCCGACGGGCTTGCCGAACTCGGTGATGAAGACCTGCTCGGTCTGGTCCACGGTGTAGGCCATGCTGGAAATGACGATGGCACCGACGACAGCGGCCGCAGTGAGGAGGATGGAAATTGGTTTCATGAGAGGAAATAGGCGAGAGTTAGCGGGAAATCACTTCAGGTTCATCAGTGGCAGGAACTGCTTGGCGTCCTCGTCGAGGATGATTTTCGGGCCGAGCTTGGGCAGCACCTCGGTCATGGTTTCTAGATAGAGCCGCTGCTTGGTGATGGCAGGGGCCTTGTCATACTGGGTGAGGAGTTCCTTGAAGCGGGCGACGTCGCCCTCGGCCTCGTTGACGCGTTGGACGGCGAACCCCTCGGCTCCGGAAATGCGCTGGTCGGCGAGGCCCTTGGCCTTGGGGATGACGCGGTTGTAGTCGCCATTCGCCTCATTGATGAGCTGCTCACGCTCTTGTTGGGCGCGGTTGACCTCGTCGAACGAGCGCTGGACCGGAGCGGGCGGGTGGACCTTCATGAGCTGGATTTGCTCGGCGGAAATCCCCATATCGAGCGTAGTCAGCAGGACCTTTAGCCGCTTAAGTGACTCCAGCGCGATCTCGGTGCGGCCGATGGTGAGGACCTCGTCCACCGTGCGGTCGCCGATGACTTCGCACATCACGCTTTCCGTCAAGTCGCGGAGGGTGGCGCCGGGATTTCGGAAATCGAACAGATATTTCTCCGGCGAGGAAATGCTGTATTGGACCACCCACTCGACTTGCGCGGCGTTGAGATCGCCGGTGACCATGTCGCGCTCTAGGTCGCCTTCGTCGCTGACTTGGTCCGGGTTGGTCGCATTCGGCGAGCCGTAGCCGAACTCGAGTTTCAACTGCCGCCCGACGGGGACGACCGTCGCAGTATCGATGCCATAGGGCAGCTTGAAATGCAGGCCGGGCTTGGTGATTTCCTTAAATCTCCCGAAGCGCTGGACCACCGCTTCCGACTCGGGGCTGACGGTGTAGTAGGAGGAGGTGAGGCCGATGAGCAGGAAAATCCCTGCCGGGATGATAGCCACCCATTTCAGCGGGAAATTCAACCTCGGGCGTGGAAACGGAAACGTCTGGGAAGGCATGGCGGTTAATTTGACGGGTAAGTGCTTGAAGGGGAGGCGACTGTCGGGCGGATGCTACCTCGAATCCATGAGTATCCTATACCTGATTTTCCACACCCGACTTTAGCTGCGAAGGGAGGACTTTAGGAAACCGTGGGTCGAGCGGATTTTGGAGCGTCTGGTGGCGTGGCATCATCCAGCGGGCCTCCGACCTCCAATCACGACGAACCTATCCTTAAGATTCGCCGCTTTTTTTGAGTTCAGAATACTTCGATTCCTCGATCTGGATGTGATTGTGAAAAATCAAGACCCTAAACTCCTTCGGGTTTGTTAATGATTCGCTTTGACGAACGATTGGGTGCGTCATAAAAAATTTCTATCGAAATGATGAAGTGCCCCCGTTGCGTCCAGAAAATCCACCGTGCTGCGGCGTCTTGCCCGCATTGTGGATTTACGCTTGCGGATGCGGATGCGTGCTTCGGTCATGATGAGATCCGCCTCCGCTGCCTCACGGACAGTGCTGGTATTCTCCGCCGGGGCGACCGGCCACGAATCGAGGTGGCCATGGAGAAAATCACCCGGCGTTTTCCGCAAGTTTTTGTCGCGATTTACACCGGTTCGCTGGGTGAGGTTGCGAATATCCGGCAGTTTGGATTTTGGTTGTTAAACCGCTCGGCCTTTGAAGATGTGCCGGTGGAGAAGCCAAATGAGGCGGGGATTCTCATCACCATCGATCCCGAATCCAAGGCGGCTGGCATGGTGTTCGGCTACCTGCTGGACCCATTTCTCGACGAGTCAGACACCTTCGAATGCCTTTCCCGTGCCCATGCTTACTGGCTTGAAGGGCGCTATGCAGACGGGCTAGTGAGAGTGCTCAGTCATCTGGATACGGTGCTCCGCAAGCGATCCCGCCAAGCGCGCCGTGACCCAGAACATTTTGAGCGTAAGGTCGTCATCCCGTCAGCGATGGGCGATTCTGTCCGCCGGATCCGTGCGGGTCACCGGTCAGGGAAGGCGAAAGCTGAAGCAGCGGCGGAGGTGCTGCGGTGAAATTTCTGCCCACGCTCGGTGCGACTGTTTTTTGGGTGACATCCGCAGTCGGAGCGCCAGATGGACCTGCACTTCCCGTCTGGAATGGAAATAAAGAACGCGCGGAAATGGAAGCACGCGGCTGGACGGCGGGCGCGATTTTACTAACGGACGATCCAGTCCCGGGCGAGTCGCCGAGACCCACCACCGGACCACTGGAGGTCGAGTCGCCGCTGCCTGAGGAAATCGCAGAGGACCTCAAGCCGTTTTCCGAAGTCGCAGAGAAATTTCTCCCAGCTTATTTCGCAGAGCGTCCGGCGACCTTCCTCGTCGATCCGCAAGCGCTACTCACTGATTCTGAGCACCAAGAACGCCTCAATTTCCTCGACTACCATGCCAGCGACTCTTCGATCGACCTCTTCGTCTATCTCTTCGGCGGCAGTCAGGAAATCCCCAGCGCCGTCCGCCAAGAGGAAATCGCCGAGCGCCTCTTCTCAGCGGGTCGCCCGGCGGTAGTCGTCTATTACTACTTCGGTGCGCCGCAGCGGTCGGTGGTTTATTTGAGTCCATCGCTGAAGGGTTCCGTTTCCTCCGTGGAGCAGCATCGGGCGTTAGAAAGCTCGGTCATGCAGGCTCTTGAGCGGACGAATCCCGCCGAGCAGTTCGAGAAGTTCCTCGTTCAGTTGTCCATTCGGATTTACTGGATGGAGCGGGTTCTCGCCAGTGAATCCACCACCGCCGCACCTCCCACCGTCATGCCGGCCACGGCGGGTGAGAAGCGGGCCGCAGCGAAATCGGCAAAATTGCTCTGGCTCCAGGAACACGCGAGTCGCTTCGCCATTCCAGCAGCGATGGTGCTTGTCGCTCTACTCACGGCATCGGGATTGAACCACTGGCTACGGCAGCGTGCTCGCTACCGGTTTCCCGAGTTCGAGGTTGAGTCTCGCCTCGGCGGGAATCATGCAGCCGGCATCGGTGCGGTCATTTCCTTCGCCAGCGCCGCCGTGCCGCCCGCCTCGCAGCGGGACCAGGTGCCTGATTACCTGCGGCGTGCTTGATCCCGAACCCAAGCTCTTGCTGTAAGCACCCTACACGCAGAGCGAGTGGGTGTTACTAGGCAGGTCATCGTCAAAGTCTGGCTCGCCGAGCGCCTGAAAACCGAAAGAGGCAGCGGGGTTTGAAAACCGCGAATGAACGCAAATGGACGCTAATGAGAAGGAGAGTCGGATGAGCCTTTTCCCAAGGAGAGGTGATCTCCGAATCGCCTGCCCATGCGGGGACCATGAGAAGCGATTTTCTCAGTCCATTGGCTTCTCATGGGCATGGCGGATCGGAGTCCACCACTCCTTGGTGGTGGGGAAACGACTTTGTTCAGGACTTGCCGTCACCGGTTCTGCACGCCGAGGTCAACACGAGACGAGAATCATTCTTGATCTCCGAAAAGGGGCCATTATTATACCAAAGTGGAGTTTGAGTTCGATGAGAATAAGTCCCGTAGCAACCTAGAGAAGCACGGCATGGATTTCTTTGAGGCGCAGTTCCTCTGGCATGATCCCAACAGACTTGAAGTGACTGTTCGAAGCGAATCTGAACCAAGATTTGCTCTGATCGCTCTCTACAAAAGTCGATTTTGGACGGCTATTTTTACCATACGTGCGGCACGCATTCGCATTATTTCTGTCAGGAGATCACGCTATGAAGAAGAACAAGGATACGATCAGTGCTGAAGAATTCGACCAGAAGTTCGATGACAGTGAAGATACCGGCCGCTTTTTGGACTGGAGCACCGCCCGCCGTCCCGGCCTCGAACAACGCCGTGTGAATGTCGATCTGCCCCATTGGATGATCGAGTCACTGGACGGCGAGGCGAAGCGAGTCGGGGTTACCCGACAGTCAATCGTCAAGGTCTGGCTCGCCGAGCGCCTGAAAGCCGAAAAAGGCAGCGGGGTTTAAAAACCGCGAATGAACGCAAATGAAAAGGAGAGTCAGATGAGCCTCTTCCCAAGGAGAGGTGATCTCCGAATCGCCTGCCCATGGGGGGACAATGGGGGGTGATTCTCTCTATTCAATGGCTTCTCATGGGCATGGCGGATCGGAGTCCACCACTCCTTGGATGGAGTCTTTGGATTCAGAGGGCTAAACGCGGAGGGAAGACCTGAATTTTGTTTTTGGTCTTGAACTTTGGCGCTCTTGCTACCTTGGCGGTGAAAAAATCCTCTGTGCCTTCAAGTCCATTGGCGTCTATTCGTGGTTTAAATCTCTTGATCTGGGAGAAACTACTTCGTTTTATGACGCAGTTGCCCTTAAAAATCGGATTGTTGTATTTTGTATTTGATCGTCTTTACGTTGCACATACCTTGTAAGTGCCGGTGATTCGAGATTCTATGATTTTCGGTTACCGCCTTCTCAAACCCTGATGTTGATATGAAAGCTCCAACCCTTCCCGTGCGAAACAAAGGTTTCGCTTTGATCGTGACTCTTTCGTTGATGATCTTGCTGACGGTCATCGCGGTCGGTCTGCTGTCACTCTCCAGTATTTCTCTGCGGGCGGCAGGGCAAGGCGAGGCGATGGCCACTGCCAAGGCCAATGCGCGGCTGGCACTGATGTTGGCCATCGGTGATTTACAAAAAACCCTCGGCCCCGATCGTGCGGTCACCGCTACTTCGGAAATTCTCGGTGCAGCTCCCACTAAGCCGAATCTGACAGGTGTCTGGGAGTCGTGGTTCGACTTCGATCCAAACGCGAGTCCAGCACCCGATTATGTGGCTCAAAAAACAAACCGTTTTCGCCGGTGGCTGGTCTCCAGTACCGATCCCGCAGGACCGACAACACGGAATTTCGCCACTACCCCATGGACCGGAAATACGGTGGAACTCGTCGGTGCGGGTTCACTGGGAACTGCCGCCCCTGCCTCCGCAAAAGTGACTGCCGGTCTCGTACCAGTTTCAAAAGGCGGCAAGATCCAAGGTTCGTATGCTTGGCACGTAGCCGATGAATCGGTGAAAGCCCGGATCAATACCTACCGTGATCCCAGCCAAAATACGACGCTTGCGCAAAAACGGGCTTTGCTCGCAGGTCATCGGCCTGATGCGTCGGTAATGACGGGAACAGATGGTGCTAAACTCGACTTTCTTCCTACTGACATCACGGACACCGACTTCGCCAAAGCCCAAGCATTATCGGGCAAGCTGCTTGATCTCAATCAGGTAGGATTCCTCGCGGCAACGCCGGATAAGGCCAAACAATTCCGAAATGACGCGACGCCCTATTCTCTTGGCGTCATGGCCGACGTCCGTAACGGCGGTCTGAAACAAGATCTCTCGTCGATTTTTGAGATGAGCACTGGCACGACCGTGAGCTTACCTGCCGAGTTTGCGGGTTCGGGAGCCAGTGCCAAAAAATTATATCAAACTACCCTCGGCTCCGCCTTTACACAAGGCACAGGCTATGCCGACCCTTTTTGGAGTAATTTAGCGGGCTACTACAACATGTTTCGGAATATCACCGCTAGCTCACTGGAGAAAAATCCCACATTGAATCCGCCGAATTCGGTAGTTTCAGTGACATCTGAAAAGGTACCTAAGATTTACTCTCCGGGCCCCGTCATCGCTAAGGTTGAGACGGTATTTAGTTTAGTGACTCGCGAGGATATCTCTTCTTGGATGGGGGCGGGTTGGGCTAATTGGACTCTACCGATAAGGAAAAAGACTGCTTACACAGTGAACCTTATATTTTCTCCTCAAATCACATTACACAATCCTTACAATGTGAAAATTTCGTTCAATAGGATGAAGGTCACCCTCAATAATATTCCAGTGGCGTTCAATTTTTCGTTACTTCGCGGCGGTTCTGGTGCCGCAGAATCTCAGAGTGTTGTTCCAGGAACTTTCGAAAGCCTAAACCAAATGATTGAAAATACCGGTCAATCGGATCCTAGTATAACTAAACCCGATGGCTCAAATCCTAAAGTAAACGAAAACAGGAAATTTGTTGTTCATCTTGGGAATTGGTCGGATACGACTCCCTATACCGGTGCCAGTACCACTTCCGGAGATATTGTGATGAATCCGGGACAGACATTAGTTTTTTATCCTTATTTACCCCCAGCATTGACCTTTGATACCGACAGCCACGTTAACTCAGACGAAGGTCCAGGTCCTCCTACGGTAGTATTTTTCGATTACCAAAGCAGGGTCACTAGTAAGGGAATCAAAGCTAAACCTGGAATTACACCCGGAATGGGTTTTGAACTTAATAACATAACTCCATCACATCGGACGGGTAAAGCCTTAAAAAGTGAGATGACAGCTGCCGAGACGGCAGGGGGAAACGGAGACGGATTTTGGTGGTTTTTACTAAGGGACAATAGTGCTGAAAACGGAACACCAGGAGAATCTAATTCGGCTCAAGACAAATACTTTGTTGAATACAAGATTCAGCAACCTTCTTACTGGCCTGCGGGAGTAGATATGCCAACAACAGCACCAACTAAAGTTGATCCAAATTTTGAGGTGTCTGCTACAATTAAAACTACGGCAACTAGCACAGAAACAAATTACGCTAAGTTACTTTTCACCTATGGGAATGAAACAAATCTTAAAAACTTCTTTGGCGATAGGACTTATCGCTATCCTCCAGTTGGTTCGTTGTTTGGAAAGTCGTCATCCGATACTGCGGCCGCTTTTGTGTCGCAAAGCACCCCACTTGGTTCTCAAACGAATGTAAAACCATTTGCAATTTTTTCGGCATACGCACGCACTTCTAACGGAGGGGTTTATGAAACTGGACAGCGCGAGAAGAAAGGTATTGAAACACCGGATGTTAATCTGTTGAAAGATGGGCGTTTGGCGGGTAAACCTTTTCTCTTCCACAATCCATCGCGTGCAGTGGTAACCATGGATTTGGCAACCGCCAGACCTGGTAGCCAGCCTTATGAACTCAATTTTCAACCATTTATTAGTAAAGGGGATTACGACGATGACTTGGAAGCCGACATAGCTAACCGCGTGCTTGCGATCACAGGAAATTCTTCTGGTCGGGGGATTAAGTCGGGAAGTTATCTCGAAGTTCCCACAGGACCGATGCAAACTATTGCTGATTTTCGTCGTTCGAATGTATTAGCATCATCTTATCTCCCACATTTCGTCCAGCCTGTAGGGAACTCTCTGCTCCATCCGTTGATGTCGCCTACCAAAGTAATTGAAGTGGATACAACAATTTCAACTGATCCAATGCTCGACCAATCAGTGCTTGCAAACTTGGCTTTGTATGACCGATTTTATTTCTCAACCTTTGCGACCCGCGGTGCTCAAACACCGGATACGGTATTTGAGCAATTCATAAATTATATTGATCCGCTTGCTCTGCCGCAGGCTCCGCAGGTTCCACTGCCATCACAGTCCTTCCAGCCCTTTCTACCTGCCGGGAAAACGGGAGTCACCGCGAAGGCCGAGCTTTTTGCAGGAGGTAAACCAAACGCTTTCGCTTATCAAAAGGCGGCCGAGTATCAAATGATACGAGGTCCGTTCAATGTGAATTCTACGAGCGTACAAGCGTGGAAAGCTGTGCTTGCGGCCATGAATAAGAGCGATGTCGCTATTTTTTGGGCAAAGAGCCTAGGGCTTGAGGCAAAGAAGAGTAATTCAGTTCCGATATTAGGAATGTCACTGCTCAATGGAGGCAAGATTGGCGAGGGCGGGGGGAATGTGCAGATTGACGATGAGAAAACTAACGACTGGAATGGGTATCGTGAAATTAGCGATGCCCAATTGACCGGTCTCGCGACAAAAATCGTAGATCAAGTCCGCTTGAGAGGTCCATTTTTGTCTATGGCAGAATTCGTCAACCGTCAAATTGGTCCTGAGTCACCGCTCAGTCTTAGCGGAGCTCTTGAGAAGGCGATTGCTGATTCTGGAATTAATGATAATTTTCTAGGTAATAACGTCACTCCTCTTACGCTGGCCAGCTTCGACAACCCTTCAGGGTCTGCTTTACCGCTCTATAATTACAAAACGAAAGCAGCGACCATTGGCAATCCTGCTGCGGGTGCTCCGGGCTGGGTTTCACAAGGAGACCTTCTAAGAATCCTTGAGCCAGCCGCTACGGTCAGGTCGGATACATTTGTCATTCGTGTCTGTGGACAAGCTCAGGATTCTGGTGGAAACATCACTGCTCGAGCCTATGCCGAAGCGGTGGTCCAGCGAACGCCTGAATATGTCAACCCGGTGGATCGTCCGTCGTTGAATGCCTACACCGTTTCCACCGCTTCAGCAGCAAATGTGACTTTCGGAAGAAGAATGAATTTGGTATCCTTCCGCTGGCTATCTAGCAACGAAATTTGATTTCCATGATTCTACAAAAAAACTTGTTACTTGTATTGTGGTCCTGCTTGCCGGTGCTTGCGGCTGCTCAGGAGCCGCCCTCATTGCCTTTTCAATTTCGGGCTGTGCTCCACGATCCTGCGAATCCATCCGCCGCGCTGTTTGTCAGTGATAACACTGGTAAAGTAGTTCCAATCGAACTCCGACCTAAAGATTTATCTGCTCCAATGGTCACGCAGACGGTTGGTGGTTCTTTGGTATTATATGATAAGGCCACGATTGATCCTGAAAAACCAACTGCAAGCCTGGCAGCCACTTGTAAAATTCCTGCTGGAGCTAAAAGAGGAGTGGTTATCATACTACCCAGCCCAGCCGATACAAAGCCTGCTTACCGGATGGTTTTTATCGATGATTCTGCGAAAGCATTTCCAAAGGGGGAGTCAAGGATACTAACCCTAATGCCAATGGAGGTGGCGATGGAAGCGGGTGAGCACAAACTGCCAATCCGTCCCGGCGAAATAGCCCGGCTTCCTCCAGTAAAAAAGGTTAATGAATACAATATGGCACAGACGAATTTTTATTATAAAAAGGGAGAATCTTGGTCGGTGTTCACCGAGCGGCAAATGCAGTATGCCGATAGCGTCCGACGGATTTTCATTGTCAATATTACTCCAGGTGCTCTTCAACCGACGGTCAACACGATTGTTGATACCACAACGCCTCTTTAGGTTATTTTCCTTTTCCTCCGATTCTCATCTTTGTTGATCTTCATTGCATGAATCGCCTGTTGCTTGGACTGTCGCTGCCGTTGTTTTCGATGACTGCTTGGGGGGAGCAGGTGAATTTAGTGGAGCAGGGGAAGCAGGCGTTTTCGACTTGGGGGTGTGCGGAGTGCCATGTGAGTGCGAAGGATGATCCTTCGATTAAGACGGGGCCTTCTTTATATAATCTGTTTTTGACGGAGCCGCGGGAGCGGGAGGTGTTGGTGGCGGTGAGTGGGGCGCGGGTGGCGGTGAGGGCGGATCGGGATTATTTTACGAAGTCGGTGCGGAACTCGCAGGAGAGTCTGGCCATTGCGGAAGTGGGGGCGACGAAGGGTGAGGCTTATCCGGCGATCATGCCAGCCTTCGCGGCGGCGGTGGTTTCTGATGGGGATCTGGAGTCGATCTGGCATTACCTGCGGCAGGCGGCGGATGCACCGCAGGCGGGGCCGGCGGTGGTGATGGCGGAGAAACAGGCAGCGGTGAAATCTGATAATCCGCTGGATGATTTGACGGAGGTGGTGGTGAGCGAGCGGCCGCGAGTTTTCCGGGCACCGGTGCTGCATTCGAGTGGCCGGGCGATCCATGTGGGCTTGCCGGAGGGGGTGAATTTCACGTTCGATCCACGGCAGCTCACGGTGCGCAGTGTTTGGAGTGGGGGATTTTTGAATTTAGCGAAGGAGCAAAAGGGCCGCAGCACGCCCGGGTCGGATCATGGGCAGAATTCTCACGAGCTGCTGGATGCAACTCCGATGCTGACGCCGCTGACGGCGAATGGGCGGTTGATCGATTTTGAATTCAAGGAGCCGGACGTGGCGGATGATGAGGCGGTGATCAAGCACCTGTGGAAGGGTGGAGATTTCCTGAAAGAGCTGGCGGCGTGGGATAGCGAGTTCTTGGGCTACAGCGAGCAGGGGAATCAGCCGCCGGAGTTCCATTTCCGAGTGGGGAAAAACCGAATCAACCAGCAGATTTCGTGCGGTGCGGACGGGGTGCTGGTGGTGGATGTGTCGGGGGATTTCGAAGCGGCGCAGGCGTTCCAACTCCGCAAGGATGGCCTGCAAGCGCCGACCGTCAGCGGTGGCACGCTGGCCGATGGCAAATGGACGCTGCCTGCGGGAAAAAACGGGCATTATCAGCTACGGGGGAAAATTTCCGAGGCTCTGCCTGCTCGTCGTGCGGTCACGAAGGTGGAGGATTTTTCGCCACAGCCGTTGGTGGCGGTGCCTGCGGTGGCGGACTTGCTGGCGGGTTACTCGATTGAGTCTTGGGAATCACCGAAGGACACTTATGGCCGCAAGCAATTGTTCGAGCCGACGGCCATCGCGGTTGCCAAAAACGGCACGATCGTGGTGGGGACGCGGACGGCGGGGATTTGGCGGATCCGGGATCGGAAGTGGGAGCTGTTTGCTGAGGGGACTTACGAATGCCTGGGTCTGGTGATCGAGGACGAGGTGGGGGATGTGATCGTCATCGGCCAGAAGCCGGAGCTGACGCGGCTGCGGGATGTGGATCACGATGGCCGTGCGGATGAATTTTCTACCGTGTGTGATGACTATGGGTTTCATGGAAATTACCATGAATACACCCACGGTCCGGTGCGGGATGCGGCGGGAAACTATTATTTCACCCTCAATCTCTGCCATTCGGGAAATGAGCGGGCGTCGTTCCGGGCCGGTGGTCCTTACATGGGCAGCATGGGTGGTTTCCGGGGTTGGTGCTGCCGGGTGACTCCGGCGGGGGTGTTCGAGCCTTATGCTTCTGGGGTGAGAAGTCCGGCGGGGTTGGGGATCGATCCGGGGGGGCGGCTGCTTTATGCGGAGAATCAGGGCGAATACATGGGTTCTTCGAAAATCAGTTATCTCTACCAGGATCATTTCTATGGGCACCCTTCCAGCTTGGTTTCGCTGCCGGGGATGAAGCCGGACTCGCCAGAAATCACCGATCCCAAGTGGCAGAAATCCGCGCAACTGTCGGCGCTGTGGTTTCCGCATGGCATCTTAGCGAACTCACC
>JAYUHS010000044.1:0-16453 GCA_043766715.1 Luteolibacter sp. | reverse complement strand
CCCATCCCGGCATCGATTCCCGACCGGAAGTCTGCGGTGGCTCGGCTCGCATCATCCGCACGCGCATCCCGGTCTGGTTGCTAGAAGCACTTCGCCGCGACGGTCGCAGCGAGGCCGCACTTCTCGCCGACTACCCCACTCTTCGTGCCGAGGACCTCGCCAATGCTTGGAACTACGCCCGAGGCCACCGCGAGGAAATGGACCGTGAAATCGCTGCCAATGGAGACGACGCATGATTGCCCGGCTTTACTCGAATGAGAACTTCCCGCTGCCAGTCGTTGCGGCCCTGCGTGAACTCGGCCATGACGTGCTCACATCGCTCGACGCAGGAAAAGCCAACGACGCCATTCCCGATGATGAAGTGCTCCGCGATGCAACTGCCGACCAACGTGCCGTCATTACCCATAACCGGCAGGACTTCATTCACCTTCACCGCCTCCACCCGGATCACGGCGGCATCATCGTTTGCACCGTGGACACGGATTTCCCGGCCCTCGCCGCCCGCATTCACACCCAGCTCCAAGCCATGGACTCACTCCACGGGCAATTGGTGAGGATCAACCGCGGCAACTGATAGAGCGTAGTTTGTCTCGGCCTTTTTGGGTAATTCTTCATAATTCCTAAGGCACCGCAGTCTAGATGCTCAGCTACCCCACCTCACTTGATCCGATAGTGGCCGGTGATTTCAAACTGGAAAAGCATGTCCTCCTCACGGGTGCCACTGCCGATGTTGTGGATGATCCATGGCCTGCCTGACGCGGATTTCTTGTCGCTGACGATCATGACGTGCGGCAAATGCGGCGGGACTAGGCAGGTGATGATGTCGCCGGGGAGAAATTTTGTGGGATCTTTGTCCTTGGTGAGGGGGAGTTGGTAGCCCTTGCGCTTGAGCCAAGTTTGCAGATTTGGGATGCGGCGGTGGTCGATGTTTTTGTCCGGCTTGGAGAGGCTCCAGATTTTCGGATAGGCGGAAAAACTCGCCTGCATGTCCTGGTTGACTAGTTGTTGCAGGTCTTGGCTGAGTCCACTGCGCATCGCACGGATCACGACATCGGTGCAGACGCCACGGTCGGCTGGGACATCGCCGTTAGGGAACACGAGCGACGTATAACTTGGGTCATAACGCAGGGTGACGCCGATTTGTTTACGGGCAGCGGCGACGAGTTTCTCGCCGGTCTGGGCGTGGAGCGGAAGGAAGGTAGCGAGCAGGAGCCAGAGAATTTTCATCGAGTGAGTAGTCGTTCGTTTTTTCAATCCAGTCCGAGATGGTGGCGGGCGGCGGCGGTGATTTCCTCGACCTCGGCCAGTTGATAGGGCGTTTTCTCGGCGTAGGCCCAGACGGTGCCGGGCCAGGCGGGATCACTGCTAGAGCGTCCGATGATGTGGAGGTGAAGCTGGCGGACTTGGTTACCGATGCAGCCGGTGTTGAGTTTTTCTGGCTGGAAATAACTGGCGACGAACTCGCTGACTTGGCGCTGGGCGAGCATCACTTCGAGGTATTGGCCGGAACCAAGCTGATGCAAGTCCTCTACGTCCTCGACCTCCGGGATGAGCAGAAACCACGGGAAAAGCGCGTTGTTTTTCAGCAGCAGCCGACAGCCGCCGAGCTGGCCGATCTCGAAGCCGCTGGCGGCGAGGCGTGGATGGATCTCAAATGCCATGGCGCGAGCAAGCCACGCGGCGGTGCGGGTGTCACGGGGAGAATCCGGGAAAGCCGGAGGAAAGATAAGTGTTCCGTCTTCATCTCCTCTTCCCATAGGTCCCATGGGTCCTATTCTTAGCTCCTCTCAACGCAGGAATGAACAAATTTCCCGCAGCTGGAACGGCAAGGCCACCCAAGCAAGCCCAAGACTAAATTTTCTTCCAATCAACTGGCTTCTCTCCTATTTCGTTTTTGATTTAACCATGAATCTCCGCCGCTTTTACCCACTCAATGGATTTCCGCAACAGCGGCAGCTTTGGTCTTGGATCTCGTTCGATGTCGCGAATCAGTCGTTCACGCTGATTATTAACACGCTGCTGTTTTCCATCTTCTTCTCAAAGGTGGTGGTGCAGAATGACAAGATAGACGACAGGGTCTGGGCGCTGACGTATGGCGGCAGTATGTTGCTGACCGCCTTGCTCTCGCCGCTGGCCGGTGCGGTGGCGGACGAGCGGTCTTGCAAGAAGCTATTTCTCATCGCCTCCGGGCTGATGTGCGGCGTATTCACTTGCGGGCTGGGGCTGATCCAGCCGGGGCAGATGTGGCTGGCGGTGCTGCTGTATGTGCCGGCGAATTTCGCGTTTTCCATCGGCGAGAATTTCCTCGCGAGCTTCCTACCGGGCCTTGCGAAACAGGAAGAGGTCGGCCGAGTCAGCGGATTTTCTTGGGCCTGCGCCTATGCCGCCGCGCTGGTGCTGCTCATTTTAACAGCCGGGGCGATGACGGTGCTGAAACTCGAATCCGCTGAGGCATGGCGGCCGTTTTTCGTTTTTGCGGGGCTGTGGTTCCTCGCCTTCACCATCCCGACGGCGCTGTATCTGCACGAGCCGCAGGTCGAGCGCGTCGTCCATCCTAGGAAAAATTTACTCACGGCTGGCTTCGTGAGATTGGGCGAAACTATCAAGGACACCGCTCGCTACAAGGATCTGGCCTACTTGCTGGGAGCCTCACTTTTCTACGGCACTGGCATGAGTGTGGTCGTCTTTTTCGCGAGTAAGCTGGCGGTGGAATATGGATTTCAGCAGGTGGATCTGGTGATCTTCGTGGCGGTCATCACCGTGTCCGGCATCATCGGCACGATCATCCCCACGCTCTATCAGGACAAGCTGGGCCACCGCCGCTCGGTGCTGATTTTCCTCGCGGTCTGGCTGGCGACGGCGTTCGGATTCGCACTTTATGCCTATCTTTACGAGGCCCATGCCCATAGCGGCGCGGTGGGGAAATACCCGACATGGCCGCTGTGGGTCATCGGGAACCTGTTGGGTTTCGGGCTGGGATCGCTGGGATCGGCGAACCGCGCCTTCGTCAGCTACCTCGCGCCGCCGAACCGCGAGGCAGAGGTCTTCGGCATCTGGGGGCTGATGTGGAAACTCTCGGCGATCATGACTTTCCCGTTTGCCTGGGTGAAGGACACGATGGGAAATGCCCAAGCGTTGCTCGTCCTCGCCGGATTCTTGATCGTCGGGCTGATTCTGACGTTGATGATCGACGAGAAACGCGGTCACGCCGCCGCCCAGCAGATTTAATTTCCACCTTTTTTCTAAGAAGCACGGGACTGGCGAGTCCTTAGGGTGACTCGCAACACCATGAACCCAAATCACCATTCAGAAGACGCGCTCCAGCCCACCGCTGTCCCACCCAAACGCTCGGTTTGGAAAAAACTCGGCGGCGGCTCGCTCTCGATCTCGCTGTTTCTGCACCTGATCCTGCTGCTCATCGGCGTGATCTGGGTGTTTCAAATCATCCCTGCGGCACCCCCAAAGAAAGTCGATTTCATGCCGAGGTCCGGTGGCGGTGGGTCTCCGTCCTCTAACGTGCAGCAGAAAAAGCAGCAAGTGCGCATGGCGCAACCGTCGCTCTCCCGGGTTTCTGCGATCGACTCCGTGAGCAACATCGTCCTTCCTGAGCCGGAGGAACTTACCCAGATGACGTCGCTCGGGTCCATCAGTAGCGGAAGTCTATCCAGAGGACTCGGTGGCAATGGCAGCGGCGGTGGAAAGGGGGAGGGGGATGGCCCAGGCTTCGGCAGTGGCATGGCACCCGGTCTGAGCGATGGGACCGGCACGAAAAACCCGTTTGGCGGGCTGACTCAGGAACCCTCCGCGCTGGTCGGAACCTTCTACGATCTCAAGCAAACCCGAGCCGGTAAGCCCACCGACCTCGACTTGAACGGCGTGGTCGGAGTGATCAACGATTTCGTCAACCGTGGCTGGCGGGAAAGCACTTTTAATAAATATTTCAAAGCCTCCAACACCCTTTACCAATCGAAACTCTACATCCCCTCGATGAATGCCGAGGGAGCACCCGCCGCTTTTAACTGCGCGGATCAAGTCCAGCCAAGCCGTTGGGCGGTGGTCTATCGTGGCATGATCACTCCTCCCCGCAGCGGGAAATACCGCTTCGTCGGCCACGCGGACGATATCTTGGTGATCCGTTTCAATGGGAAAAACGTCTTCGACCACGGCTATTTCTCGGGCACCACTCCGGTGATGATCTACGCCAACATGGACGTCATGAAAGGCACCCGCGAGGACGCCGGACTCAAGAAAATGCTGCGCCGCGACTACCCGATGGAGCAACCGCTCAAAACTTACACCTACGATAGCACACCCATCATCAATGGTTCGCTCGGTGGACTCGGCATCGGTCCGGTATTCGAGGCCGTCGCCGGGCAAAATTACCCGATCGATATCCTGCTCAGCGAGCTTCCGGGCGGAATCTTCTCTGCCTCACTGCTGATCGAAGAAATAGGTGCGACGTATGAAAAAGATCCCACCGGCTCGCCGATTCTGCCACTTTTCCGCACCGATCGCAGTGCCCCGGCCACACCGACGCCAGGCAGCTCACCGCCCTACGACCCGAACGGCCCGGTCTGGAAGGTCACCGGCACAGGCGGAAAACTCGAGTTCTAGTGGCTCAGTCGGCGGATTTCCCCAAGGCGAGCAGCAAGATCGAAGGCACGCGCAGGGGTTTCTCGATCAGCAGGTCTTCGAGTAAATTCTGCAACCACGGCCGGGACGCGGAGACCGCCTCCACCACCAGCGAATGCTCGCCGCTGGTGCCGGTGATCCGATAGCGCTCGACCCGCAGCGTCACCGGGATTTCCTCCCCTTCTAGGAGTAACTCCACGGAAATCGTCTTTTCCCGGCTGCGAATCCGCAAGTCCGTCAACTTTCCATAGCGGTCGATCCGCGAGGCCAGCAGCGATTTCGCGGCGGTAGAACTGAGACTGTCTTTGAGGCCACTAAACATTTGGAAACGACGATAATCTTGCGACAGCAGGTGACAACTCTGATTCACAGCACTGCATTTTCCCAGCAACGATGATCGACGATTCCGGACTTCGAACGTCGGTTTTCCGCCGCTGTCGTGACGAATGCCTACGAATATGAAAGACATGAAGGCTTGATCCGGTAGCGAAAAGCTCTGACCGTGCTCACACCAATATGGACCCTATCCAACCCACACGCCGTCGTTTTCTCGCCGTAGCCGGTGCTACCACCGCCGTTGCGGGATTTCCCAGCATTCTTCGGGCTCAAACCACCTCGAATCCGGTCCTGAAAATCGGACTAATCGGCGCGGGCGGACGTGGCACCGGTGCCGCCAGCCAAGCGCTCACCGCTGATCCCAACGTGAAACTGTGGGCAGTGGGCGACGCATTTCCCAGCCAGATTACCAATAGTCTGCAAAACCTTTCGAATTTCGGCGATCGGATCGATGTTCCAGAAGCTCGCCGCTTCACGGGTCTCGACGCCTACCAAAAAGTGCTCGAGAGTGGAGTGGACGTCGTGCTGCTCACCACTCCGCCTGGTTTCCGGCCGATGCACCTGCGTGCTGCGGTGGAGGCTGGGAAACACGTTTTCGCGGAAAAACCGATGGCCGTGGACGTCACTGGCGTGAAATCCGTGCTGGAGTCTGCACGGATCGCCAAGGAAAAAGGCCTCACGCTGCAACATGGTTTCTGCTGGCGCTTCGCCCCCGGCACCCGCGAAGGCTACGGGAAAGTCGTCAAAGGTGAACTGGGGCGGGCAGTTTCCGTTTACGGAACCTACATGGGAGCCGTACCGAAACCCTCGACCTCCATCGACCAACGCAAGCCCGAGTGGGCCGATGTCGAGTGGCAAATCCGTAACTGGATGGCACACGAGTGGCTCTCCGGCGGTCCGATTCTCGAACAAGCCATCCACACCGTCGATAAAATCTCTTGGGCGATGAACGATGTCGCTCCCATTGCTGCTCGTGGCGGCGGCGGACGGGCGCAGCGCAGCGATGATGGAAACGTCTGGGACCACTACGAAGTCACCTTCGAGTATCCAGGTGGCGTCTTTTGCCACATCGGTCAGCGCCAATTTCAGAACTCCTTCAGCGAGGTCGTCGATCGAGTTTTCTGCACTGAAGGCACCCTCGAAGCTCCCGGGCGAGTGCTGACCAAGGATGTCTCAGGAAAAACTTCATGGATCTACCGCGGTGAGGCCTCGGACATGTATCAAGTTTGTCACAACGAATGGTTCGCCGCCATCCGTAAGGGTGAGCCGATCAACTCCGGCGAATACATGGCTAACAGCACCATGCTCGCCATTCTTGCCCGCGAGGCAGCACATTCCGGCCAGCGGATCACTTGGGACGAACTCTGGAAAGCCAATCAAGATCTTGCTCCAGACAGCTTGAAAATGGGCGATAGCTTCCCGACTCAAGCAGTTCCGATTCCAGGAAAATACGCTTTGGCATGAAAGTCGTAGCACTCTTTACCTCCGGCTCGTGCTTGTTCGTAGCCGCTGTGGCCGGCCAAACGCCCAACCCACAGCTCTTACCCACCACTCAAGCGATCCACGCCGCCATCGCAAAAAATCCAGATCTGGAGCCGTCTGCGATGAAGTCCTACGCAGAGAAAGTGAAGCTGGCGAATGATGCCGCCCTCGAACTCATCGCCATCCCCGGTGGTGAGTTTTCCATGGGTTCGCCGGATTCAGAACCGGACCGGAAATCGGACGAAGGCCCGCAGCACAAACTAAAAATCGAGCCTTTTTGGATGGGGAAACTCGAAATTACTTGGGACCTCTATCGCCCTTTCATGGAGAATGGCAAGGCGCGCAACAAGGACGGCACACTTAACCGTGATTCTAACCTCACCACCACCGAGCCACCCACCGTCCAAGGGAACGAGACGCTGAACGATACCGTCACCCAGCCCACGCCGCCCTACGTGCCGATGCATTTTCAGATGGGTGAAGGCTACTCTAAAGAATTCCCTGCCGTCGGCATGACCCAACATGCCGCCAGCAAATTCTGTGAATGGCTCAGTGAACAAACGGGACATTTCTATCGACTCCCCACCGAAGCTGAGTGGGAATATGCCTGTCGCGCAGGAACGACGACCACTTGGTCATTCGGCGACGACGCATCAATGTTAGGCGACTACGCCTGGTCCGCCGAAAACTCAGAGTTCCAATACCAAAAAGTCGGCACCAAGAAACCGAACCCATGGGGCCTCTTCGATATGCACGGCAACGTCGCGGAACATGTCCTCGACCAATATTCCGCCGACAGCTATTCCAAGTTTAAAGATGGGGAAACCAATCCATGGGTCCCCGCCGCTAACCGCTATCCCACCGTGGTCCGCGGTGGTCACTGGGATGCGGATCCAGCAGCACTCCGCTGCGCATCCCGTGTCGGAAGCACTCCTGCATGGAAAGTCCAAGATCCGCAAATCCCCAAATCTTTGTGGTATTTCACCGATGCACCGTGGCTTGGTTTTCGGATCGTCCGCCCACTAAAAACTCCTTCACCCGAGGAAATGCACCGCTTCTGGAACATGGGTCCCGGACCCAGCGAGTGATCTGATGCCATGACGTGGCTCAGCATCATCACCGGGTTAGTGACCATTGTTTCATCCTTCGCAAAGGCCGAGACACAGACTCAAAAGTTTACTTACGAACGCAGCCTGATGGGGACGCGCTTCGCGGTCACATGCTACGGCTCGAACGAGGAGCAGACGAAAGTCGCCACGGATGCCGCCTACGCTGCTGCGGAGGAAATTAACCAAGTCGCCTCCGACTACATTGCAGATAGTGAATTACTCAGCCTCACCAAACATCCAGCAGGTGAAGCAGTTTCCGTCTCTCCACTCCTCTTCAACCTTATCTCGCAAGCCTATACTTTTGCCGAAAAAACGGAAGGCCATTTTGATCCGACACTCGGACCGCTCACGAAATTGTGGCGCGAGTCCCGCAGAAGGAAATCTCTCCCCGAGCCATCCATCCTCGCCACCGCTCGCACTGCCATCGGTTGGCAAAACCTGATCCTCGATCCAGAGAAATCCACAATCCTATTCTCGAAACCGCAAATGCGCCTCGACCTCGGGGGCATCGCTAAAGGCCAAGCCGCCGACGCGATGCTGACCGTCATGATTTCCCATCACCTCCCATGCTCTTGCATCACCGCTGGCGGGGACGTCCGTTTAGGAGACCCACCACCCGGCAGTGACGGTTGGAAAATTGGCGTAAAATCGACCACCGAAAAAGAATCCGAATTCCTAACTCTAGCAAATTGCGCCGTTTCCACATCTGGAGATCTTCATCAGTTCGTGGAAATTAGCGGTAAGCGCTATTCACATATCATTGATCCTGCGACCGGCCTCGGTATGACCCATTCCATCGCAGTCACAATCATCGCCCCCACCGCCACGATGAGCGATGCAATCGCCACGGCTTGCTGCACCGCACCGGTTGAGACTGCCAAGAAGTTAGCCCTCGCCGCAGGAGCCACGCGAGTCATCTTCGCCAAATAGCCCTCAATTCGGTTTGCGGAAACGGTAATGAGAAACAATCCATTCATCGCCATCCCGGTATCCCCATAGCTCTGCGCAAGCCATAAAAAACACCCGCCAATAGACCCACCAGCGAGTCTGTTCGTCTCGCCCGTATGTTTCAGCGATTAAAGGCAAAAGTTCACCCCGTGCCGCATCCATCCGTGAGAGCCAGGCCTCTGAGGTTTTCTGATAGTGACTTCCATTCACATGCCAATGACCCTCAATTTTAAGCTCCCTTTGAAAGTAGAGTAGCAAATCATCTGATGGCATTTGCCCTCCCGTAAAAAAATAACGCGCCATCCAGTCATCTTCGCCCTCCGCTTCGTAATGATAGGCAAATTCACGATGGGTAAAGATATGGACAAACAAGGCTCCGCCGGGCTTCAGCCATTGGGAAATCCGGCCCATGAGTAACTCATAGTTTTTCATGTGTTCAAACATTTCAACCGATACTACCCGATCAAACTCCGCTGCGCCTTCACCCTCATAATGGATCATATTTGCGGTCCGAACTTCCACGTTGGTAAGTCCACGAGCCGCAAGTTGAGAGTCGATGTGGATTTTTTGAGTCCGCGAGTTTGATACCGCAGTGATACGGGCTGTCGGATATCTTGCTGCCATCCAAAGGGTGAGCGACCCCCAGCCACAACCCAGTTCCAAAATGCGTTGGCCATCCTTTAAGTCAGCACGCTCGCAGGTGATCGCTAACATCCTCGCTTCAGATTCATCGATCTCAGTGACCCCGTCGTCCCAATAACCAGAACTATATTTCATGTGCTTACCCAGCACCCGCTCGAAGAATCTGGTAGGTAATTCATAGTGCTGCTCGTTTGCCTCTTGCGTGGCAATCGCGAGCGGACTCGCCTTTAGCTCACTCACATGTTGCATCACTAATGCTTGGCGCTGTTCGCAATCCAGCTTCTCAAATGGTGCAAGCGTCCCCGCCAGCCGATGGCGGATTCCGATACGGATTAAAGCATCCGGGATGATACCCTTCGCGAGGAGGTCATTGGTATGGATCATGATAAGTTTGAAAAAATTACTCGGTTGGCTTTGGAAACCAAGGAATGAAAGCACTCGTTGATTTTTGATAACGTCGGTAAGCATCGCCTTTGCGCAACACGGCCGCCGCTTCGGTGGGAGGAATACCAGTCACCTTGACTAATAAAAAAATAATCATCGCTGGGGCATGAACCATCGTCCATCCCGCTGTCGAACCGCAGGCATAGATATAGAATCCGATCCAAATGAATGCTTCAAAGAAGTAGTTTGGATGCCGTGAGTAACGCCACAGCCCCTCCTGACACACGGCCTTCGAATCGGAATTAGATAACTTGAAGTGGGACATCTGAGCATCCGCCCAACTTTCGCCGATGATTCCCACCAGTGTTACAATCAGACCGGCGGACTCCCAGTAACCCCACGACGAATCTCGATCAGTGGAAATCAACAAAAACGGCAATGCGAGTAATAACACCGAGATGGCTTGTGCTTGAAAAAACCAAAAAAATGCGGACGCGACTCGTCCCTTCCAAACGTCGCGGAGTTTAGAATATCGCGCATCTTCATCGGGGTGGGCGCGGCGGATTCTTCGCTGCAAATGCCAGCCCAGCCGCCCACTCCATGCACCTACCAAACCTGCAGCCACCCAGTATTTGATGCCATAGCCGCCTACAAAGAGCAACCAACTGACACCCATAACTCCCGTGCTGAATGCCCAGACGGCATCTACTAACGAGTAATTATCGCATTTCACCGCCCACGCCCATGCGATGATGAAAATGAGCGACATCCCACCAACTCCCAAAAGTAGCGCCGGCAAAAAGTTCACGCGATCACCGCCTTGCTCGTTTCCAACGATTTTCCGACCCGTCGTAAAATCGGTGTCGCCGCAATTTTGATTAGAATCACCGCGAACGGGGCAACAACTAGCCATGCACTCACTCCATGCCAAGCTGCCATCCCAAAATCCCGCGCGAATTGGAGCGGATCAGCCTTGAATTTTCCCATCAGCTCCGGAATGGAAAATGAAATCAATGGGACGCCATAAAGTCTTTCGCCCAAACGGATGAATACAAGAATCAGCGCCAAGTGCAGAGGATAGACGATGGTTTTGAACACATGGAGTAGCGCTTGATTCAGTCGGAAAGCCCATCCGACTAGTAAACAGAGTAAGCTTGTGGTCCCCATCACCGGGAAAACACCAAGTACGAAACCCAGTGCGATCGTCCAAGAAACCCGATTCACCGAGATCCCTTGACTCAGTTGTGCCTTGACTGGTGCAACTAGCCAACGCCGCCACCAGCTTTCCTTCGTGCACTTGATCGTATCAGTCGGCATTAGCTTCGGCCTTTCTCGAAATGATGATGTAGGCTTTTATTATTGGGCCGCGTGTAAATTGCTTGGACGACCGAAATATTACGACATGCGAAAGCAGCCTCACAATACTTTAGGTAATAGTTCCAAGAGCGGATGAATGGCTCATCAAATCCCAACGACTTCACTGGCCCGAGAACCGCATTAAAGTTTTGATGCCATATCGAGAGTGTGCGGGCATAATCCGCCCCGAGATCTTCAAGATGGTGGATAAATAGATCACCCGTTGCCAACAGAACTTCGTTGATTCTTCCCACGCTCAGTAGCAAGGAACCGGGGAAGATATGTTTCTGAATCCAATCAACGTTCTTTTTCAGACTGCGGTAGCTACAATCTGGGACCGTGATCATCTGCACTCCAAGTAGACCTTCTGGTGTCAGCACTTCCGCGCACTTTGCGAAGAACGAGTGATGATACTTATCGCCGACGGCCTCTAGCATTTCGATAGAGACGATCTTGTCGAACTTACCTGAGATGTGCCGATAATCTTCAATTCGAATTTCAATTAAATCTTCCAACCTCGCATCGATAATCCGCTTCCGAGCATAGGCTGCTTGGGCTTCAGAGATCGTCACTCCCGTGATGCGACATCCATAATTCGCTGCCGCGTGCACGGCGAAACCACCCCAGCCACAGCCAATTTCGAGTACATGATCGCCTGACCTGAGTTTGAGCTTACGGCAAAGCGAATCGTATTTTTCGGATTGGGCCGCTTCGAGTGACTGTTCTGCTCCGTCGAATTTTGCACTGGAGTAAGTCATACTCGGGTCGAGCCAGAGCTGGTAGAAATCATTTCCGAGATCGTAGTGCTCTGCGATGTTACGAGGGCTTGTTTCCACTGTATTTTCGCGTCGAAGATGGCGGAACCAGTTCACGAGTTTTAGTAGATTAACTCCCGCAAGTTCTGACGACGAGGTGGACGAACCTTGAAGCGCAGTCACGTTCTCGATGAACCATGTAATCACAGCTGCAATGTCGTCAGTATCCCAGACGCCATCGGTGTAGGCCTCGCCCATGCCGATGTTGCCATAGAACGCGCAGCGTTTGAAAAACTCCGACTCATCTTTCAGGATCATTCGGGCAGTGACAGGTGCTCCAGGTTCTCCGAAATGGCGGACCCGTCCATCAGGATAGTCCATCCGCAATCCTCCCCGTGGCATCTTTTCCAATAACCGGACTACCATCCGCTCAGCAAACCCGCGAACTGTGTGGCTAGCAACTTCCCGTGGAACATGGTCACTGTGGATTTCAATCAAAGCATTCATGGCTATTTCTTATGAAGACTGGAGTGTGGGCGCATCACGTCGCGCTGCATTTCTGAACGTGCAGACTTCCGAAAAAATGGCACCCGTTTCGCCCACAAGAGGAACGCGTGCCAATGGATAAGGCCAATGATTTTCAGCGAAAGAAGCGGGTATTTGAATGCATATCCAATTAACCGTGCGGAACTCAACACACGTTGCTCGCCACGAATGGCGCTCAATAGAACCCGCTCACCTCCGGAGTAATTATCAATATTGACCCGCCACTCGGCATCAGGGATTCCAATGGTGAAATCGAATTCATCACCCGGATCAGAGAATGGTGAAACATAAAAATTTTTCGCCATCTTACTGTGCCACCTACCTTCAACATTCCGGTGGTTCACCAGATAGAGTTTCATCTCGCGGTATGTATTGACCACCTCGGCGACCGTCGCGATCACCTCGCCCGAATGGGAACTGATAAAATAAAACGAAACCGGGTTGAAGCCATAGCCGAGTACCCGTGGAAACGTAACCAAGCGTATACGAGTATTTTGGGGACAACGAAATCCTTGGTTCGATAGCCAAGCTATCAAATTTTCCCGAATCCCGCCAGGCTGCCCCAGCATCACATGATCGCTATCATCAATGGAAAATAGATTGAACCGATTATGGCTTAATCCCCAGATACGACGCGCGATCGACGGGAGTTCATCAAGATCGACAGAAATCATGAAAACTTGATAGTTAAACGCATGGCGCTTGGGTTTGAGCCGACTATGGGTTACCAAACATTCATAGAGCGCGGTCATTGCCACGGGTCCCTTCCAAGAATCGCTTTGCAAACGTTAACTGCGGACCAGAGACCGTCTTCGTGGAATCCATAACGTTGCCATGCACCGCAGAAGTAGCGGTTTGTTTCATTGGCCGCTATGTGTAGTTCCGGTATTCGAACCTGTGCCGCCACGGCTGCGAGGTCGAACAAGGGGTGCTCATACGCTAAACGTCGTTTAATGGATCCTTCCGCTGGTGCTGATGAGGGGTTGATCGAGACGAAGTAATGCTCTCGATCCGACACGCCTTGCAGTTCATTCATCCAATAGTGAGTGGAGTTGCGGCCTTCACTGTCGATCCGGTAGTTCCACGCTGCCCAGCAACGACGCGTCTTAGGCATAAATCGGGAATCGGTGTGGAGCACCGCCTCGTTATCCTGATAGTGGAACGCACCGAGTAGATCTAATTCGAGCGGAGTGGGGTCGGCCAACATCTTCAGCGCTTGGTCGCCATGTGCCGCGACTATCACCTTTTCGAACTCTTGTTGCAAACCATCGCCAAAAGTAATTCGAGCACCTTGGGCGCTGAAGTCTACGCTGCTTACACCACGGTCACGATGAATTTTTTCCTCAAATGGATGAGTCAACTTTTCGACATAACAACGTGAGCCTCCCGAAACGGTGCGCCAAGGATGCTGAGTGTCGAGGCCTAGAAATCCATGGTTATGCCAGAATCGCATGAGCGTCTTGGCGGGGAATTCCTCAATACGCTCGGGCGGGCTGGACCATACGGCAGCGGCCATTGGTGAAAGGTACCAGTGAAGAAAGTCGTTTCCGTAGCCGCGAGCCTCCACATAGTCACGGAGTGATAAATCACCATAGCTCTCATTTTGTAATTCCGCGACGGTTTCACGGTTAAAGCGAGCAATCTGCATCAACATCTTCCAATAGCGTAAGTTGAGCAAGTTCCGACGCTGGCCGAACAACAGGTTCACGCTGCCTCCATTGAACTCTAATCCTTCACCCACGTGTTGCACACTAAAGGACATGGAAGTCGGCTTCGTCGCCACATCGAGTTCTTGGAATAATCGAGTGAGGAGGGGATAAGTCACCTCGTTGTAAACCATAAAACCGGTATCGACCGGTATCTGATGGGTTCCTTCTTCCACCATGACCGTGTGAGAGTGACCACCAACCCGACTGTCTTTTTCAAACAGCGACACATCGTATTCCTTACTCAGGAAGTGAGCGCAAGCCAGTCCAGATATGCCGGTCCCGACAATGGCGATTCTTGGTCGAGTCATGCACTGCGGCGTTGTGGCGATTTGCCATTGACCCCTTCCTCTAGCACTGTCTTAGGCACTGGGCGTAAGTCCCAGATGATCCCGAGAACGGATAGAGCCTTTAATCCATAGTATGTCAGATCGAGCTCCCACCAGCGGAATCCTTGCCGCACGGAATGCGGGTAGCGATGATGATTATTGTGCCAGCCCTCGCCCAGAGTGATCAGAGTGAGAATCCAACTGTTCCGACTATCATCGTCCGTTTCGTAGCGGCGGCGGCCCCAGACGTGGGCGAGTGAATTGATAAAAAGTGTGCCGTGTAGTAAGACGGTGGTACTGATAAAGAACGTCCAGATAAAAAACTGCCCCGCAGTCACCCCCGTCGTCGGGAAGAACGATTCCAAAAACCAACCAACACCCCACATGGTAAATCCATACGCAAACGGCACGGTCTGGTCGTAGCGATTGAGAAATACAAGTTCGGGAAATTTCGCAAGGTCGGGGATTGCCTTGTAAGCGGTGGGAAAATTCTTCATTGAGGTTAACCAGCCGATGTGTGACCAAAGAAACCCGCTGATGACAGGCGAGTGAATGTCTTCCTCATGGTCCGAGTGCTTGTGATGGTGACGATGAGTGGCCGCCCACCACAAGGGGCCCCGCTGCATGGAACTATTGCCTAATAAAGCGAACAGAAATTGCACTGCTCGCGAAGTTTTAAAGGTCTTGTGAGAAAAGTAGCGATGATAGAAACCTGTAATTGCAAACATCCGGATTAGATAAAGAAACACTGCGGCCGCGATCGATGGCCAGCTTGCGCCGACCCAAATCACGGCCACGCATCCGAGATGAAGAAAAATAAAGGGTAGGGTTCGTTGCCAATTCACTTTCTCCGGAAGTGACGCGGGATCTGGCAGATCTTCGCGCCGGTAATCCGAGTCTAGCCACCGGCAGACGGTCAAAACAAAAACATTCGAAGGGCTAGACTTCGCACCATGAGTGGCTGGCGATTTCATGTTCATCAGTTGGATTGCAAACGTTTACGGACAAACCCGATCGCACCACCGAGGCCAGGAAGGTGGGAATAAAAGTTTTGCCCTGAGTCCCAGAAGTCGCGGTGGAATGCAATTTTTCCCTCGCGATTGAATCGGATTTGACTGATGCCGACAGAGTGGACTGGAGCACCTCCGCTCAGCGCAGGAGCCGCGAACATCATCGTCCAGCGAACGTAGTAGTCGTCACCCGAACGGGCCGTGTCATCGATCGTTACCTGATAGCTTGTGACCGTTTCGCTGGTCTTGAGGAAGTATGCCTCGATTTCCGCCGCACCGTGATGAATTGCAAGTGTGTCATCTAGGTAGGCATCCGCCGAGTAAACCTTGAGCGTATTCGCGCGGACGTATTCTTTATTTCCGATGCTTTGGAGGAACGTTTTGAAATGTGCCAAAGCCGCCTCCTCGCTTGGACCGCCCGGTTTCAAGCTGCTGGGTGCGACTTTCAGTATGGCACCTCGGTAGCTACTGACTGCCAAGGCGCTTTGATTTGGACCCGCATTGCAGCCGAGAAAGAGGAAAACCGCACCAAGCGCGAGAACCAATCCGCCCACGAAGGTGGTTGCCGGGTGGGTGAATATCGGGGAAATCATCGTTCGAGTGTCTCGCTCCGCATCCAGACCAGCGCAAGGATAAATCCAGAGCGGTAAGGCGTGAAAACGTCATACACCTATTCGGTTCAAAGCGTGGTTTTTCTAATTTCTCTGACTCTCACGGTCGATCCAGCCGCGGGTTACATCGTAAAGATACCAATCCTCCAGCTTTTTTCGCGCCCACGGGTTTTTCCGCAAAAAAGTGAGACTGGATTTAATGGTAGGGTCAAACATGAAGCAGCGGATTTCAATCTGTTCTGCTAAACGTTCCCAACCGTGTGATTCCACCATGCGAGTGAGCACCGTTTCCAAGGTAATCCCGTGTAAGGGGTCGTTCGGATGGGCGGTGGGTTCGGGCATGGCGGAACTTGGGCAGCCTAAGTGCATGAAGAACAGGCAGAAATGCAGGTACGACGTTTCCAGGGCAACCTCATTTTGAAATCGTGATTTTTAGCAGAGTTTCGAGGATGGGCTCGCTAAGCGCTGCTTGGATGCGCTTGCCGCGCATCGTATCTTGGATGGTTTAGTCGTGACGCAGTAGGTTGAGGGTGAGCTTGCGTAGCAGTGCGAGGTTCTCGGCTGCGTTGCCTTTGCGGACTCGGCAGTGGTCTTCTCCGAAGGTCAT
>JAYUHS010000043.1:0-38133 GCA_043766715.1 Luteolibacter sp. | reverse complement strand
GAGAGTGTAAGTTTTTTTGTGTAAATGTTTTCTCGGCGATTGATGTTAGTGGTTCGGAGGGATGCGGTCGGAGAACTCGATGGTGAGGTAGCTGAGGGCTGCGGGCCAGTTGGTTACGGCCACGGTCCATTTGACGCTGAGGTTGCGCAGGGCCAGGTAGAAGAGCTTGGTGAGCGAGTCGATGGTGGGGAAGAGATTGCGGTGGCGGCTGATCTTGCGCAATGAGCTGTTGAGGGATTCGATGGCGTTGGTGGTGTAGATGATCTTCCTGATCTCTGGGGGGAAGTGGAAGAAGGTGCCGAGCTGGACCCAGTTGGCGGCCCAGCTTTTGCCGATGGTGGGGTGCTTGGCGTCGTGGGTGGCGCGGAAGGCTTCCAGGGCGGCGAGGGCGGCTTGCTCGGTGGGGGCGGTGTAAATGGTTTTGAGGTCGGCGGCGATGGCGCTGCGGTCCTTCCAGTTGACGTATTTGAGGGAGTTGCGGAGCTGGTGGACGACGCAGCATTGGACGCGGCATTTTGGATAGATGGCTTCGAGGGCCTGGGGGAAGCCGCTGAGTCCATCGACGCAGCAGATGAGGATGTCCTGGAGGCCGCGGTTCTTGAGCTCGGTGGCGACGGCGAGCCAGAAGCGGGCTCCTTCGTTTTCGGAGGTCCAGAGACCGAGCACTTCTTTTTTTCCTTCGAGGTTGATGGCGAGTGCCAGATAGATGGCGCGGTTGAGGACTTTGCCTTCGTGGCGGATCTTCACCACGATGGCGTCGAAGTAGACGATGGGGTAGACGGGCTCGAGGGGGCGGTTCTGCCAAGCTTTGACTTCGTCGAGGACGGCGTCGGTGGCGTTGGTGATGAGGGCGGTGGAGACTTCGACTTTGTAGATTTCCAACAGGTGCTGCTGGATCTCGCGCACGCCCAGGCCGCGGGAGTAGAGGCTGATGATGGCGTCGTCGAAGCCGTCGAAGTGCCGTTGGTGTTTGGGCACGAGGGTGGGCTCGAAGTCGCCGCTGCGGTCGCGCGGGACTTGGATGGGGAGCTTGCCGTCATCGGTGCGCAGGGTCTTGGGACTGTGGCCGTTGCGGGTGTTTGTCTGGCCCTCGGGCGGGGGCTGGTGCTTGTCGTAGCCGAGGTGGGTGGTGAGCTCGCTTTCGAGCACGCGGTTGATCAAGCGCTTTTTGAGCTCGGTGAGCAGGCCGTCGGGGCCGAGCAGGTCGCCAGGCTGGCTGTAGCCTTTGAGCAATTCGTCGAGGAGCTTGTCTTTGATAGAGGATTTCATGTGCGGTGTTTTTTCGGTGATTGGATGCACCACCGGAAAGCGCTTACACAGAATTTCTTACACTCCCAGAGTGTAAGATGGGCGAAGCTGGGACTCGGCCTTGGACCTTTGGCTTGCGCGATGGTTGATTTTGGACACTCTGACGACGGTATTAGTTTTTTCGGTTTCTCAAAAAATGCTGCGATTGTCACTTAGGCATTGGATTATGGCGTGCGCTCTGGTGGCGTTTTTTGTCGTTGATCCGATGGTGGCTGACGGCCAATCGCCTACGGCTTCGCCGGGGACGCCACGAGTTTATGTCCCTACCGGTGATCGCGCGGTAGCCTCGCCGGTGTTGCAAGCGCCAAGTGGACCCGCCAAACGTATTCTCTACCCATGGAAGACCCGGGTGACTTGCACGATTTTCTGGATCGGAGAACAGCCGACGGATCGCAACCCCACGCCTAACTGCAAGTCTTCGTGGGATCAGAATTGGTCAGCAAATTACGGCGGTTATGACGACCCCGAGCCGGCGAACCGCATCGCTAACCACACGACCGGCGAGTTTCGGCCAAAAAATTTCATTCCTAAGCTCAATCCTTTTTACGTCGCGCTGCCTTATAATGATGTGCTCGGCTACGGTGCCCATAAGCCGGAAGCCTCGCGGGTGATTCCCTGGTTCATGCGGATGCGTCCCGAGCCGGGTCACACGGTTTGCAAGGGCCGGTGGGTGCAAATTTACAATGGCAGCCGGATTTGTTACGGCCAGTGGGAGGATTGCGGACCGTGGGTCACGGACGACTGGGAATTCGTCTTCGGGACTAAACCGCCGAAAACTACGCAAAATGGTGCGGCGGGTATCGATTTGTCACCTTCGGTCCGGGACTATCTCGGCCTGAAATCTGGCCAGAAAGTTCACTGGCGTTTCATCGAAGCCAGCGAGGTTCCCTACGGACCATGGAAAAAATACGGCCAAGAAGTCCCTACTGCGCCCAGCTCGGATGTGATCGCCGAGCGGAAGTATCTGGAATATTTGCGAAAACTCCGTGACGAGCAGTATCAGAAAAAGACGCTCAATCAGCTACAGAACTAGCCGTCCCAGCCGCCGGTGTTGAGAAAATGCAGGCAGAGTCGGATGGCTTCTGGATGCATCTGAATGAAGGTGTGGTCTGCATGGATGACGCTGAATCCGCGCAAGCCGGTGATTTTACCCCGAGCGGCAGAGACGATGCCGTCATTTTCTGGGGCGAGGATTTTTTTGAAAATGGGAATCGGGCAGCGGTTGCCCATGATGACGGCTGCTTCGATGTGTGCGGGGAGTTCGGGAAGGGCATTCGGCAGTCCCTCGCTGCCAAGCGCACGGCCTGCGGGGCCGAGCAACTGATGGAGAACCGGGTGATTTATCGACCAATCCACGATTTCACTGCCACGATTCGGCGGAGCGAGCATGACGATGCGCCCGGGTTTCCAAGGGACATCGGTGGCGAGGATGGACCTTGCGATGATGCCTCCCAGCGAATGGGTGATGAAGTGGATCGGCTGGTCGGTCGGGATTTTTTCGATTTGAGCACGAATGCGTGAAACCAGATGGGAAACCGGCAGGCGACCTGAGGGGTAGGGAATGTTTAAGGTGGAAAATCCATCCTGCTCCAGTGCCCGGGCCAGTGGCTGCATGGCCCGCCAACCGCGCCACAAGCCGTGAAGGAGCACGACGGTCTGCCCGCCTTGGTCGTGCCACTGCGCACGGTCCCATGGAAATGGCGGTGTCAGCATTTCAGCCCGGTCCCGGAGTTTGGGGAAATTGAACATAGCGAAAGGATGGAGGAGTCACTGAGCCTCAGCAATCTTGTTCACCAGTGGCAAAATTTGGGTCGCCCCAATATCTCAGACTCCCGCTGGAATAAGGCTGCATTCTCCTTGACTCAGTTTGAACCGAGGCCTAAATCCGCGCTTCAAACCGAACTTTTACCTCTGATTCCAATGGCCAACGCACAAGTTATTCTCAAAGAAAAAATCGAAGGCCTTGGTGCCGAAGCTGATGTCGTGAAAGTCCGCGCCGGCTATGCCCGGAACTTCCTCATCCCCCAAGGAAAGGCATTCGAAGCCAGTAAATCCAACCTCCGCCATGTGGCATCGCTCAAGACCAGCCGCGCAGCTCGCGAGGCTGAGGAGCTCATCGGCTTCCAAGAACTCGCCACCAAGATTTCCAAGCTGAAACCGAAGTTCGTTCTGTCCACTGGCCAAGGTGGCAAAGCATTTGGTTCCGTCACCAGCATCGACATCCACAAGGAGCTAGAAGCTGCGGGGATCATCATCGACCGCCACGCGATCGAACTCGACAAGCCTGTGAAAAAATCAGGTAGGACCGAAGTGCAAATCCGCCTTCATGCCGAAGTGACCACCACGCTCATCATCTCGGTGGACGCTGGCGATACCAAGGAAGAGGAAGGCTGATCTCCTCGAGGTGACCCTCTTATCGAAAGACCCCGATTCGTGAAAACGAGTCGGGGTCTTTTTCGTTGCACTACGGCGAGTCTGCTTCTTCGTATGTAGCCCAGCCCTTGAGCGCAAAGCCCAAGGAGTGGTGGACTCCGATCCGCCATGCCCATGAGAAGCCAATGGGAAGAGAGAATCGCTTTCCATGGTCCGCGCATGGGCAGGCGATTCGGAGATCACCTCTCCTTGTGAAGATGCTTGGACCTCACAGTCTGCTGCGCAAAACGAGTTTAAAACCCAAACTGAGTCCCATCGCCATTGGATGGCTCAACCTTCATCGCAATTGGAATTCCATCGTTTTAGATAACCGAATGAACACAATCTAAGGCCTGATGATAACCATAGACTCAACCGTGCGGCGGGTCAGAACGCAGTGAAATAGACGACCAGCACGGCACCGATGCCGAAGACGAACGCGTAGCCCTGGAGGCTGCCGGACTGGACTTTTCGGAAGATGTTTCCTGAGGATTCTGCAGCACGGCTAAGGCCGCCAACCATGAGTCCGTTGATGAGAAACTCATCGAAAAACGCGATGATCGCAGCGAAGGCATCTTGGAAATAACGGACGATGACGTTGTCGTAGAGCGCATCGACATAGAAGCGATTCTTGAATAACGGGATGGAAACGGGGTCTCTGTCCTTGCCTTTATAGAGAACGAAACCGGCGAGAAGCCCAAAGACGAGTGAGGCGATGGAGGCTCCGAGGACGATGGTGTGGCCCTCGTGGTGTTCGACGAGGGGACGGTAGGCATTGAGCGTGCCGCTGGTGAATGCGAAACCGGAAATGACTGCCATGACGGCGAGCAAAATGAGGGGTAGCACCATCAGGGGGCCAACTTCATGGGCATGTTCTGAGCCGTGGTCACGGGGTTTTCCGAGAAATGCGACGACATAGGCACGGGTCATGTAAAATGTCGTGAGGAACGCGACGAAGACGGCGATGGCGAACAGTGCTTTGTTTCCGTGGAAGGCAGCGGAGAGGATTTCTTCTTTGGAATAGAAACCTGAAGTGACATAGGGGACCGCCATCAGGGCGGCGGTGCCGATGGCGAAAGTGATGCCGGTGATCGGCATTTTCTTCAGCAGTCCGCCCATTTTCCAGATGTTCTGCTCGTGGTGGCAGGCGTAGATGACCGCACCAGAACCAAGGAAGAGCAGGGCCTTGAACCATGCGTGAGTGAAGAGGTGGAACATCCCAGCTTCTCCGGAAACCAGGCCGACGGCCATGACCATATACCCGAGCTGCGAGAGGGTGGAGTAGGCGAGGATTTTTTTGATGTCGTCCTGCTGGGTCGCCATCAGTGCGGCGACAAGCGAGGTGATGCCTCCGGTCCATGCGATCACGGTGCTGGAGAAAAGTGCGGCGATGACTTCATGCGGAAGGTCAAGCGAGAGTTGGACCCGGAAAAGCATGTAAACGCCGGCTGCGACCATCGTCGCCGCGTGGATCAGAGCGGACACCGGAGTCGGGCCTTCCATTGCATCCGGCAGCCAGACGTGAAGGGGAAGCTGTGCGGATTTCCCAACGGCTCCGCAGAAGACACACAAGAGGGCGATGGAAACGGTGGTGGAAAAAATTCCGGCGTTGGCGGCTTGGAAAGATTTTACGCCATCCGCCATGCCGTCGAACGAGAGCGCCCCGGTGATGCCCCACAGCATGAGGATGCCGACCATGAAGCCGAAATCCCCGACGCGGTTGCAGAGGAATGCCTTTTTTGCAGCATCCGCAGCGGAGTCTTTTTGATACCAATGGCCGATGAGCAGGTAGGAGCTGAGTCCGACGAGCTCCCAGAAGATGAAGGTCATGATGAAATTGTCCGCAAGGACGATCCCGGTCATTGAGAACATGAAAAGCGATAGGCCGGTGAAGTAGCGTGCCTTGGCATCGTCTTCCTTCATGTAAGCCAGCGAGAAAATGTGGACTAACATGCCGATGCCGGTGACGACGATCATCATCCCGGTGGAAAGCTGGTCGAGCTTGATGCCGATCTGGATGGAAAATTCACCAATCGTCGCCCACGGAAATGAGACGCCGCCGGTGGTCTTGAGCAGCAAAAGCGCGATAACGAACGTGGCGACTGCGGAGGCGGTAGAAACGATCGGGACCAGCCCGGATTTTTTCAGGACGAGATGATTGCATGTCGCTACGGCGAGCGGCAGGAAGAGGAGAATCCAAGCGAGTGTCATGAGAAATGAAAATGATCAGCCTTTTAAGCTGGTGAGTTCGTCGGTGTGGATGGTCTGGCGGGCACGGTAGAGGGCGACGATGATGGCGAGGCCCACGGCGACTTCTGCGGCGGCGACGGTGATGACGAAGAAGACAAGGATTTGGCCATGATAGTCGGGGAGGCCGTTAGGAGTGACGTTAAATCGGGAGAAGGCGACGAGCGTCAGGTTTGCTGCGCTGAGCATGAGCTCGAGACACATGAAAACGATGATGATGTTCCGGCGCAGCACCACGCCTGCTAGGCCGATGGCGAAGAGCAGGCCGGAGACGAGGAGGTAGTCGTTGAGAGATGCCATTTGAAAGGATCAGAAAATGGTTATTCGGCTTGGCGTTTGGAAAGCACGACCACTCCGACGGTGGCGACGAGGAGCAGGACACCGAGAACTTGCAGTGGGAAATTATATTGGGTGAAAAGCGTGTGGCCGATGAGATGGACGTCAGGAAGTTTGCCTTGATTGAGAGTCAGGGCGATCTTGCTAGTTTCGGCGATGGTTTGATCACCGACAAGACTTCTGGCGGCGGCAGCGAGTGTCGGTGGATCGAGCGGAGGGGCGATTTTGTTCGGCGAGCGGCTCAAGATGCCGATGAGCTGTATCATTAACAGGGCGACCAATCCGATGCCTCCAGCGATTGGAAGCAGTGGTTTCGACGCTTTTTCCTCATCCCTCAAATCCAGAAGCATGATGATAAATACGAACAGCACCATCACTGCGCCGGTATAGACAAGAATTTGGATCACACCGACGAAGAAAGCGCTGAGGCCGATGAACAAGCCGGCGAGGCCTACGAAGCAGGTCACCACCGAGAGTGCGCTGGAAACTGGATTGCGAAAGGCGATCACTGCTGTGCCGCCGATGAGCATGATGGCGGAGAGGAGCCAGAAGAGGTAAGTTGGCATGGCAAGAAACTACGAGTAATCAATCAGCTGTAATCAAGGCCCGAATTACTTGAGTTCGTTCCATTTGTTCACTAGGCCCACCCGAACTCCTCCGATTTGATAGAGCTTGTCTTTATCGTGCACCATATCGGCGCGTTTGAGACCAGTGATGAGGTAGTCCTTGCGTAGATAGATGGCTTGCTCCGGGCAGACTTCCTCGCACATGCCGCAGTAGATGCAGCGGATCATGTCGATCTCGAATTCGAGGGGTCGCTTCTCGACCTTGGCCCATGGGTCGTCCGAGGGGATTTCACTAGGCTTGATCTTAATCGCCTTGGGTGGGCAGATAAATTCGCAGAGTTGGCAGGAAACACAGCGTTCGCGGCCTTCCTCGTCGGTGACGAGAGCCGGGGCACCGCGGTAGTAATCGGGCAAGTGCGAGTCCCAGCGCTGTTCGGGGAACTGCATGGTCACCCCGAGACCGGAGGAGGCCAACTCGGTGGCCCCGACCGATTTCCCGCGCAGCGTTTTCACGGCGTGGGTCATCGTGAGGAAGAAGCCCTTGATGAGTGCTCCGAAGTAGATTTTTTCCCCAAGATTGAGCTTCGGGCGGTGGAGTTTGACGACAGCCATATAGAAAAAAGTTAGGAAACGGTGTTCGCGAGTTGGCGGAGTTTTTCGAGATTAAGAGCTCCGCCGCCGCGAAGGTAGAAAGTGGTGATAGCCCCGCGTAAAGTGCGGTAGAGCGCGGGATCGGTCATGGCGAGATCGTGATTATGCTCACTCTCCTGTACGAACGTGACGAGTGCAGCCACGTCCATCCAGCGTCTCTCTTTGAGTGCAACGCCGAGTTGGTCTGGGTGCATGAGAATCTCGCGCGCCGCCAACTCTTGGTTTCTCGTAAGGGTGGAACTCATCCTAGGATTTCGAGGTAAACGAGGTTTTCTCTGGCAAGCTCACGTTTTGCTTCCGGGAAAGAAGCGATGACTGTGCGGATGAGAGTCGGATCGGGTTGGAAGTGATGGTAGAGAAAGTGGATGTCTTCGATGTCCTTGATGTCAGCGCGAGTCAGCTTCGAGGCGATGATGTTCTCGATCGGAGGCCTGGAAATGGTGAGCCGCCCAATTCTAAAAAGATGAGTCGGTTCAAAATTTCCGACTTGGACGATTCCTGCTTCTACGAGTTGGAGATAAGGTCGGTCTGGCTCCAGGATGCCTGTGGGATTGAACGAGATTCCGACTGCCTCGCACGCAGCTTTTAATTCGGCCAAATCGAAATCACTGCTTGGCTGCCAGACATCGAGATCCTCAGTGGTCCGTAGTTCCATGCCAGCAAAGATGCAGGCCGCTGAACCGATAAGACAGAGTCGGACGGGTGGTCCATCTTTACCGAGCTTTTCTGCGATGTTTTCAAGCGCAAGCATCCATCGATCCTTGTCGGATGAGGGTGTTTGAGCTTCGGGTGGCATGGCGAAATTTTTGGATTCGAAAATCAAGCGCGGAGGACTTTCGGCCGTTCCTCGGAAACCTTGGCGACCCAGATCACGGCGCCGGTCACTGCGATGAGAACCACCGCGCCGATGCCGATGATGACTCCGGCGAGTTGTGGTGCGGCGAGGATGAGTGCGGCGAGGAAGACATTGATGAGTGCAGCTTCGAAAAACACCACCCAGCCGAGTTTCATGAGTTGGTCGTAGCGGAACCGCGGCACGGTCCAACGGACGAGGATGAAGAAGAGGATGAACGCGATCAGCTTGGTGAGGAAACAGCCCATGTGGATCAGTCCACCGAAATAAACCTCGCCAATGTGGAGCTTGGCGACCCAAGCATCGATGCCGAAGCCGATCGACCAGCCACCGAGGAACAGCGTGATGATGAGTGCCGAGCCGATCACCATCGCTGCGTATTCGCCCATGAAAAACATCGCGAATTTCATCGAAGAATATTCCGTGTGATAGCCGCCGACGAGTTCCGTTTCGCACTCGGGAAGGTCGAATGGCATCCGGTTGGTTTCGGCGAAGATTGAGATGGTGAAGATCAGGAAGGCGATGGTGGCCGGGAACCAAAAAAGCACCGTATTCAAATCGGGGAGGGCGAGCTGGCCATTTTTCCAAAGCGGAAGGAGCAACCAACCGTTGTCTGCTTGGTATTGCACGATGTGGCTGAGATTGAGATCCCCGTAGAACATCAGCACCGGGATGATGGAGAGACCGAGCGCGATTTCGTAGGAAATCATCTGCGCCGTGGATCGGACACCGCCGATGAAGGGAAACTTCGAATTCGAGGCCCAACCGGCGAGGGTGATGCCATAAACGGACAGCGAGGCGACGGAGAAAACAAACAACGGCCCGATGTCGAGATCCGCGATCACCAGCTTTTCGCTGTGGCCGAAAATACTGAGTGGCGAGCCGAAGGGCACGACACAGACGGTGATCAACGCCGGCACCACGGTGAGCGCCGGGGCCATCCAGTAGAAGGCCTTCCGGACGTGATCGGGGGTGAAATCTTCTTTAAGAAAAAGTTTCAAACCGTCTGCGATGGGCTGGATGAGGCCGAAAAAGTGGAAGTCCTTTTTAAATCCCAACAACGTCAGCGGGATGCCTACTCGGTTCGGTCCTACGCGGTCTTGGATGACTGCGGAGAAGCGCCGTTCGAAGTAAACCGAGAGCGGAACAAGAGGTAGAACCACCACGAACGTCAGGACGACGATCTTGGTGATGATGATGGCGAGTTGGAAAATGAGGTCCGGCATCCGGTCGGAAGTGAGTTGAAAGTGATCGGTGAGTTAGCCGTTGATCAAACCCGCCGCTTTGCGGGCACGTTCGTTGGCGAGCAAGGGAATCTGGTAGCCGGTGTCGGTGATCTGCGTGCCTTGATGGCCGATTTTCGAGAGCGTGAGTCCTTTGAAAGCGGGGACATTCTCGGCGATGGCCTTGAAAATGTCTTCGATGTGATGGGCTTCGTTTTTGTCGCCGGAAAGGGCAAGCACGAGGTCGCGGAGGATTTCCCAATCGTCGTGGGCTTGGCCGGTGAGCTCGATGGCGCGATTGAGGCGTTGGAGACGACCGGAGAGATTGACCATCGATCCGCGTTTCTCGGCGAAGGATGCGGAAGGGAGGACAATGTGGGCGTGCTCGGCGGTCGGGTTGGCAAGGACGCTGGTTTGCAGCAAGAAATCGAGTTTCCCGAGATCTTCTACGGTGAAGCCAGCATCGGTGATGAGGTCTTCACCGAGCACGATGAGCGATTTGATCGAGCCGTCACGTACGCCGTCGCGGATGGTGGCGAGATTTGAATAAGGATTCTCAGTGCCGAGGATGAGTTTTGCTCCCGTGGTATTCGGATTCCGATCGGCGGCGACGAGCAGTTGATCGGCCTCACCGGAGCGGGGGACGAGTGAGAGTAAATCCGTGCCGATTTCTGCTGCGAGTGCGCGGACGAGGAAGAGCTCCTCGTTGGTCATGCGACCGGATGCGGTGACGGCAGTTTGGGCAGCGGACGAGGATTTGATGCGAGCTGCGGCTTCGGTGATGGCGGCGGGCCAACTGGTGGGTTGAAAAATGGTGGGCGAGACGCCCACGCTCCTTGCGAGTGGCTCGGTGAGGCGGGCGGCGCTGTCGATGTAGTGGAAATTGAGGCGATGCGAATCTGGCATCCACGCGGAGTTCACTTCGTCGTTCAGACGCGGAGTGATGCGGTGGATTTTATTTCCTCGGGTCCAGAGAGTGATGTTGGTGCCCGTGCCGCAATTCATGTCGATGCTCGGCGTCTCCTTGAGAAACCAGACGCGCATCTGGAAACGGAAGTCATTGGAAGTGAGTGCGCCGACGGGACAAATGTCGGCGGTGTTTAAGGAGTAGTTTGAGTCCAGCAGCCGGCCCGGATGGACGGTGAGCGTGGTGTGGGTGCCGCGCTGGGTGAATCCGAGGACCGGATCGTTAGCGACTTCATCCATGAAACGGACACAGCGGCTGCACATGATGCAGCGTTCGTCGTCGAGGCGGATGCGCGGGCCGATATCGACGTTCTTCGGCTTTTTCACCTTCATGTCCACGAACCGCGAAACTCCGCGGCCGTGTTGGACGGACTGTTCTTGGAGGCGGCATTCGCCGGCTTGGTCACAAATCGGGCAGTCGAGTGGGTGGTTGATGAGGAGGAATTCCATCACGCCCTCGCGGCATTTTTCCACCAACTCGCCGGTGGTGCGGATGCCCATATTTTCCGCGACGGTGTTGGCGCAGGAAATCACCGGACGCGGAATCCAGCCGATTGGTTCGTAGCCATCCTCGTCGCGAGTCGGCTCTTGGCCGGGGGCGGGGCGGGGCGGCATCCCCATCTGGACCATGCACATCCGGCAGTTTCCCGGGACGCTCAGCTTGGGGTGGTAGCAGTAATAAGGGACGCTCAGTTTGGCTTGGCGACAGGCCTCGATCATCCGCATTCCTTTCGGAAACTGGTGCCAAATGCCATCAATCTGGACATTGACCAATCCCATCTCGGCGGCAAGGTCTTTGGGCAATTTCAATTCCGCAGTCGCCGAAGGTGTGTCGCTCATGGCATTTAAAAAGGCGTGCATGGCCGTGGGAAATCTTTGCGTAATTCCACTAGCGATGCTCGCGCGGGAATATGCCGACGTCATTGGGACGGGGCAAGCGTGCTTTGTGAAAAATTTCACAAGCACTGGACGGGCGTAGAAACGGGCTGGATGCAGTGCTGAGCCGCGATGGCGGTTGGGGTTCGCGGGAATTTGGATTTGGTGTTTTTCGATTCGGCGGGAAGAATGTGCCGATGGAAATTTTCAGGGAATTACTGCTTTGGATGGATCCGGTGATGCGCTCTGGACCGGAGGCGATGGCGGTGGACGAGTGGTTACTGGACACGGCGGAGCGGCCGGTTTTGCGGGTTTACCGGTGGGCTGGGGACTGGGCGAGCCTTGGCTATTTCGGGAAAATCGGCGAGGCGCGTGGGCTTTTCCCGGGGGTGGCTTTGGTCAGGCGCTGGACGGGTGGGGGAATGGTGGATCACCGGGCGGACTGGACTTACACGGTAGTGGCTCCGCAAGGTGAGCCGCTTGCGGGGTGGCGCGGAGCGGAAAGCTATCGGCAGCTCCATGCCGCGCTGGCTGAAACTCTGATGGCGGAGGGCACGCTAGCCCGGCTAAGTGAGGGGGAGGCTGAAACGGGTGCGGCACTTTGTTTTGAAAATCCGGTGAGTCACGATTTGCTGGGAGCTGATGGCCGTAAACTGGCGGGGGCGGGGCAGCGGCGCTCGCGGTGCGGATTGCTCCACCAAGGCTCCGTAGCGCAGGGCGGTCTTGACGAAGGAAATTCCGAGCGCCGTGCGGAGGACTTCGCCGGCCGTATATCTGCCGAGTGGCGGTTATTTCAGGGTGCTCCGAGTGCGACTGAAATCGTCAGCAGGGCGGAGGCGCGATATGCGCGTGACGAGTGGATGACCCGCCGCTGAGTGAATCAGGTCGATCAGATCCAGCGACGATCCTGCACGGATTGCTGGATTTGCGAAAGAGCCTGCAAGGTTTTCATGAAAAATACGGGTGCTTAGGACGACTTAAATATCACCAAATACTTTAAATCGTTCAAGATGAACCGTTTGCATGACGCGGTGGATATTTGGCACGTGCGGTGCATATATTCTGATGTTCTCCGGGGGGAGAAAACACGGGACTTCGGTCCCAACAAAGAGCCAGTCTGCCATGTGTGTCGATCTTCTTCGGGAGGTTCCCTTGGCAGGCTGGTTTTTTGTATGGCCGGATGACTCTTGAAAAACCACTAACTAAGTCATAAGCGCTGAAACGCTTCGAGAGCGACTCTCTGGATCGCTGCTCGTCGAGTCCTTTCGCCATCATTTCCTGATCTCCCATGAAAAAAAACCCGCTGCGCCTGCTGCTGGCAGAAGATCTCGCTGAGGATGTCATTCTTCTTCACGATGCATTGCGGCGATACGGATATGAAATCGAAAGCACCTGTGTGACGTCGGCGGATGGGTTCCGGGCAGCACTCGATCAGGGAAATTTCGAAATCGTCCTCTGCGACGATGCGATGCCGGGCTTCGACGCCATGGCAGCATTGGAAATCCTCCGTCAAAGTGGGCGAGATATTCCCTTGATCGTGGTTGCTAGCATTGCCGGTGAAGAGGTGGCGGTGGAGGCGATGCGTCACGGCGCGGCGGATTATTTGCGGAAGGGAAATCTTGCCCGTCTCGGGGCTGCGGTGGAGCGAGAAGTCGGCCTCGCCATCGAGCGGAGGACGGCGGCGGAACAATTGCGAGGGAGTGAAATCCTGCTACGCATCGCCAGTAATGTGGCACGCATCGGCGGCTGGACGGTGGATTTCCCAGAGAGCCGCATCACTTGGTCGGACGAGGTCTGTGCCATCCATGAGATGCCGCCCGGGACAGTGCCGGACTTGGATCAGGCCATCGGATTTTATGCACCCGAGTGGCGCGGCAAGATCGTGGAAGTCTTTGAGAAATGCTTGCATGAGGGGGTCCCATTCGATGAGGAAATGGAACTCATCACCGCTGGGAAAAGGCGGATCTGGGTGCGAGCCATCGGCGAGGGGATCCGAAATGAAAGCGGCGTGATCACTCGGATCCAAGGAGCTTTCCAAGACATCACCGAGAACAAGCAGGCCAAGGCCGCCGCCGAACGGATGGCCGCACGGATGGCGACGACCCTGGAAAGCATCACGGACGCATTCTACACCGTGGACTGCGAGTGGCGCTTCACTTACCTGAATCGCCAAGCAGCGGATCTGAAGCGTCGGACTCAAGAAGATCTGATGGGGAAGGTGATCTGGGAGGAGTTTCCCGAGTTGGAAGCGACTGGCTTCGGCCGCGAGTATCGCCGTGCGGTGGCGGAGAATCGGCCAGTTGAATTGGTGGAATTCTATCCGCCACTGGGGCGGTGGTTCGAGGTCCGGGCCTATCCATCCGTCGAGGGGCTGGCCGTCCATTTTTACGACGTCACCGAGCGGCGGCAGTCCCAAGAGCAGTTAAGAATTCTGGAAAACTGCGTTTCGCGGATCAACGACATCGTCATCATCACCGAGGCGCTTCCGAAGTCGGGTCAGTGGCCACGCATCTTATTCGTGAACGATGCCTTCGTCCGGCACACCGGCTACAGTCGCGAGGAGGTATTAGGGAAATCACCGCAATTTCTCCAAGGGCCGAAGACGCAGCTGGACCGCTTGCAATTGATCCGCACCACGCTGGCAAGTGGCGAGCCGGTGCGGACAGAACTCATCAACTACAAGAAATGTGGCGGAGAAATCTGGTTGGAGATCGACGTCGTCCCCGTCATGGATGGCGATGGGGTGGCCACTCATCTCGTAGCCGTGGAGCGGGATGTCACGCGCCGCAAGCTCCAAGAGGAAGCGATTCGTAGGAACGAGCGTCGCTATCTGGTTCAGCGAAATGCCCTGATCAGCTTGACCAAGACGATTTCACCGGATGGCTCCGAGACTGCGAACGCCTTCCGCCGCATCACTGAAACCACCGCCAAAACTCTCCAAGTGGGCCGAGTGAGCATCTGGCGGTTCGCGAAGGATCGGTCTTCCATCGAGTGCCTAGACCTCTTCGAACTGGCGAGTGGAGTGCATTCTGCGGGACGAGTCCTCCATGCGACGGACTATCCTACCTATTTTCAAAAAATCGCGAGGATGGAGCTGGCCGAGGCCGACGACGCGCACGGAGACCCGGCCACTCGTGAGTTCAGCGACACATATCTCACGCCGCTGGGCATCGTCTCGATGATGGATGTTCCCGTTCATTTTAAAAACCAGGTGGACTACGTGTTGTGCAACGAGCACATCGGCTCGCCTCGGCAGTGGCAGGCGGATGAGAAGACGTTCGCGGTGGCCATTGCCAATCTCATTTCCCTTGCGCTGGAAGGGACGGAGCGAGCGCTGGCCCAGCAGGAGGTACACCGCAGCCACCAGCGGTTCCAGTCAGTCGCCGCAGCGACGAATGACACGATCTGGGATTGGAATTTAGAAACGGACGGCTTCTGGTGGAATGATGGTTTCGCCAATCTCTTCGGCTGGGCGGCTTCCCCATCTGAAGCGACCATCCAAGTGTGGATCCGCCAGATTCACCCCGACGACCAAGCCCGTGTGGTGCGAGACATTTACGCAGCCATCGAGCGCGGCGATACCCACTGGACCGCAGAATACCGTTTCACCAGCAATGACGGCAGAATCGCCCACGTGCTGGATCGTGGCCAAGTGATCCGCAACGCCGCGGGTAAAGCCATCCAAATGGTCGGCGGGATGACCGACCTCACGGCCAACAAGGCGGCGGAGGCCGAGCTCGGACGCTCACACCGCGCACTGCAAATGCTCAGTTCGTGTAATGAAATGCTGATCCGGACCTCAGATGAGAACGAGCTACTCGGGGAGGCGTGCCGTCTCGCAGTGGAAATCGGCGGCTACCGCATGGCATGGGTGGGCTATGCGATGGACGATGAAGAACGGCGCATCAAGCCCATGTCCCACGCCGGCGAGGAAATGGGTTATTTGTCCGAGGTGAAGGTCACTTGGGCGGAAGGGCATTCACTAGGCATCGGACCGGCGGGCTGTGCGATCCGTGGTGGTGAGCCGGTGATTTTCGGGGATATTTTGGAAAACCCTGCCTTCCAGTATTGGCTCACTCCTGCTTTGAGCCGGGGCTACCGCAGCGTGATTTGCCTGCCTCTGCGCGATGAGCGGCGGGTCTTCGGTGTGCTTTCCCTTTACGGTTCTGAGCCGCACCCGGCAGGACCCGAGGAAGTTAAACTACTCCAAGACATGGCGAACGACCTCGCCTTCGGCATCGGGAACATCCGCAGCCGCGAAGAGCGCCAGCGGACTCAGGAGGTGGTGATCAAGGTGGCGCAAGCGGTTTCCAGCGGGACGGGTTCGGAGTTTTTCGATTTGCTGACGCGAAATATGGTCGAGGCGCTGGGTGCTAATGGCGGACTCATCGGTCGATACCACGGAGAGGCAAATTCCGTCGAAACCATCTCTTACATCCTCCAAGGAAAACTGATGGACAGCGTCAGCTACAGCCTTGAGGGAACTCCCTGTGAGCACGTGAGCCTGGGTGAGAGCTGCGTTTTCGAACAAGGGGTGCAGGGGTTGTTTCCGGAGGATCACCTGCTGCAAGAACTGGGTATTGAGGCCTATGCAGGCATCCCGTTGTTCCGCCAGGCCGGTGGGGTCGCAGGCATCATGGTGGTGTTTTTCTCAAGGCCCCTCACGGAAACAGCCTTGGTCCGCTCCACGCTCCAGATTTTCGCCGTCCGTGCCGCCGCCGAGCTGGACCGGCAGCAAGCGGATGCCCGCATCCGCGAACAGGCGTCACTCCTCGACAAGGCCCAAGACGCCATCCTCGTCCGCGACCTCGACCACACCATCACCTTCTGGAATAAGGGCGCAGAGCGGCTCTATGGCTGGACCTCCGATGAGGCACTTGGGCGGTCTGTGTGCGACTTACTCTATCAGGAAACCTCAGCCTTTAGCCTAGCGCACCAGCAGACGCTCGACTGCGGCGAGTGGGTCGGCGAGATGAACCAAATCGACAAATACGGACGCGAACTCACCATCGAGGGCCGGTGGACGCTCGTCCGCGATAAAAAGGGCCGCCCAGAAAGCGTTTTCGTCATCAACACGGACATTTCCGAGCATCGGAAGCTCGAACAGCAGTTCCTCCGCGCCCAGCGGCTGGAAAGCATCGGCACCCTCGCAGGTGGGATCGCCCACGATTTAAACAATAGCCTCGCACCCATTTCCATGGCCATCGAACTGCTCAAAATGAGCGTTACCGACGGCCGGTCCGCAGAGCTCCTCGACACCATCGCCATCAGTGTGAAACGCGGTGCGGCCATGGTCGGACAGGTCCTCTCCTTCGCCCGTGGGATGGAGGGTCGGCGCGTGGAAGTCCATCCCCGGCAGCTCATCATGGAAATCGAGACGATCCTTCGCGACACGTTGCTCAAGAATATCCAGCTAGAAGTCCGTGCCCCGCGCGATCTTTGGGCCCTCCATGGAGACCCCACCCAGCTCCATCAAGTACTGCTGAATCTCTGCCTCAATGCCCGCGACGCCATCTCCGGGGGCGGGAAAATTTCCGTCTCCGCAGATAATGTCATGATCGACCGCACCTTCGCCGCCATCAATCTGGAAGCTCGCGAAGGACCGCATGTCTGCATCCGGGTGGAGGACGATGGCGAGGGGATTTCCTCGGAAATTATCGATAAAATTTTCGACCCGTTTTTCACCACCAAGTCGGTCGGCAGAGGCACCGGCTTGGGACTCTCCACCTCGCTGGCCATCGTCAAGAGCCACGGCGGCTTCATCCGCACCGTCAGTAAGCCGGGCGAGGGGACCCGCTTCCGAGTTTACCTGCCCGCTTATCCCGAGTTGGATTCCCCAGCAGTCCTTGACCTGAGGCCTGATCTCCCCTCCGGCCATGGCGAGATGGTACTCATCGTGGACGATGAAGCATCCATCCGCCAGATCACCCAGCAGACATTAGAAACCTTCGGCTACCGCACCCTCCTTGCGTCCGATGGTGAAGAAGCCGTGGCCATGTATTCCCGCCACCAATCCGAAGTCAGCCTCGTCCTCACGGATATGATGATGCCGGAAATGAACGGCTCGGCCACCATCGAACTTCTCATGAAGATCAATCCATCCATCCGCATCGTCGCCACCAGCGGCATCGCGGCGAATCGTATCTTAGCAGAAAGCGCCGGAGCTGGCGTCAAAGGTTTCCTGCAAAAACCCTACAGTGCAGAGACCTTGCTCAAGTGCTTGCACCATGTTTTGCACCTACCGACTGAGTTTCAACGGAGTTAGCAGGTTAAACTTGCGTCGCGGCACGTCCGCCCCGAACGATAGCCCGACGCTTCGTTCACGACCTGATGCCTTCTAGTTCCAATAGTTCTCCAAATCTCCTCATCGTTGACGATGACGAGACCATCCAACGCCTGCTCGTCATCGCCGCGCAAGACCTCGGGTGGCGCCCCATCGCCGCAGGATCCGGCCTTGAAGCCATGGAAATGTTGGACCCAGCCATCGAAGCCATCATCCTCGATCACGGCCTCCCCGGCATGGATGGCATCCAGACCCTCGTCCGCATCCGGGAAAAATCGCCCAACTTGCCAGTTATCATGCTGACGGGACTCAACGATGCGGAAACCGCCGTCCAAGCACTCCGTGCCGGTGCCGACGACTACCTCACCAAGCCCTTCGAACTCAAGCGGCTGTTCGACCTCCTACGACAGGCGAAAGTCGCCCGCAAGCAAGCCCCGCCCCCCCCCGTCGTCACGGCGAAAAAGTCCTCCAAGCGAGCCCCCCATAGCGAAAACCCACAGCTCCGCCAGCTTCTCAACCATTTAGAAAAAGCGGCCAAGCTCGATAGCACCATCCTCCTCACCGGCGAGAGCGGAACGGGGAAAACCTACTTCGCCCGGGAAATCCACCGGCTAAGCACCCGTGCGGCCGAGGAATTCATCACCGTTAGCTGCCCAGCGCTCCCACGCGAACTGCTCGAGTCCGAGCTGTTCGGCCACGAGCGTGGCGCCTTCACCGGGGCCACCGCCTCGCGCGCCGGTCGCTTCGAGCAGGCCTCGAAGGGCACCTTGTTCCTGGACGAAATCGGCGACCTCCCACAGGAACTCCAGCCGAAACTCCTCAACGTGCTCCAAGACCGGGAATTCTTCCGCGTCGGCGGGAGCAAGATGCTCAAAACCAACGCCCGAGTCATCGCCGCCACCAACGTCAATCTGCGCAGCCGAGTCGAGGAAGGTGGATTTCGCGAAGATTTATACTATCGCCTCAATATTATCGAACTGCGGATCCCATCCCTGCGTGAGCGCAAGGAAGACATCGAGACCTTGACGAACGACATTCTCGCTCAAATTGCCCGCCGCCGTGGGTCGGAAGGCTGGCGGCTGACCCCACAAGCGACTGAGGCACTACGTGAATTCGAATGGCCGGGGAACGTCCGCCAACTCGAAAATGTCCTCGAACGCGCCACCGCATTCGCCGAAAAGCCACTGCTGCATACCGATGATTTTTTAAACCTCCTCGAAGGTCGCCGCGAAGTGTCACCCGCGTCTGGCCCGCTCTCTGGTCAAGGCCTCACGTTGCAAGAAATCGAACGCGACGCCTTCATTCAGACCTACCTGCGCACCGGCAAGAACAAGGCGAAGACCGCCCGGGAACTCGGGATTTCCGAGCGCTCAGTTTACAATTTACTCGGTCGCCACGGGCTCAAGTAAGCGGTTGCGACCGCCGAAGTGCTCGTTGCGTTGGATCGCCGACCAAGCGATTTGGGTAGCCGACCGGGCGATTTGGACAGCCGACCGGGCGGTTTGGACAGTCGTCCAATCGGTTTGGACAGCCGACTGGGCGGTTTGGACAGCCGACCAAGCGATTTGGACAACCGACCAAGCGGTTTGGACAACCGACCAGGCGGTTTGGATAGCCAACGGGGCAATTTGGACAACCGCAGTGGCGATTTGGACAACCGACCAAGCAATTTGGATAGCCGACGGGGCGGTTGCGATCGCGATGCTGGCTAGCCTTTAATCTCCAAGAGCATCTGCGGGTTATTTGGAAATTTCTTTAAGAAGAACAACAAGCGTTCCATTGCTTCCGCTGGACGGTGGCCAGAAAGGCCGCGGCGGATGAGGTGGATCTTGTGAAGCATGTGATCGGCCAACAATAGCTCTTCGCGGCGGGTGCCGGACTTGAAGATATCGACCGCCGGGTAGATGTAGTTTTCCGCGATTTTCCGGTTGAGGACGAGTTCCATGTTACCCGTGCCCTTGAACTCCATGTAGATCGCCTCGTCGGCGCGGGAATTCGTCTGGATCAGCGCGGTGGCCATGATGGTGAGCGACCCACCGCCACGGGTGTTTCTGGCAGCGGCGAACAGGCGGCGCGGCACTTCGAGTGCGCCGATGGTGAGGCCACCGGAGCCGGTGCCACGGCCGCGGTTGTTCATGTTCCCATTGTAGGCGCGGGCGAGCCGGGTGATGGAATCCATGATGAGAAAGACATCGCGGCCCGCTTCGACGAGACGTTTGGCGCGCTCGATCGCAAGCTCGGCGATGCGGGTGTGGTTGCGGGCCTGTTCATCATTCGAGCTCGCATAAATTTCCGCACCGGGCAGCGCACGGCGGAATTCAGTGACTTCTTCCGGCCGCTCGTCCACTAGCACCACCATCAGATGGATCGCTCCTTCATCGTATTTCTCACGGATAGCCTCCGCCATGTGGAGGAGGAGCGTGGTTTTTCCGGAGCGTGGAGGCGAGACGATGAGGCCGCGCTGGCCACGGCCGACGGGTGCCATGATATCGACAACGCGAGTGGTGAAACGCTCGGGGGTGGTCTCGAAGCTGATGCGCCTGTTCGGATTGATCGCCTTTAGCTCATCGAAATGCGGGAGCTTGGCCGCCTCTTCGGGCGTGAGGTCGTTGATTTTGGTGATCTCGACCAATTGCGGACCGCGAGGCCCTTCTTGATAGAGTCCGTGAATCCATTGCCCGAGGCGTAGGTGATATTTCCGGATGATTTCAGGGGTGACGAAAATGTCGTCGCGGGCTTGTTCGAAGTTCTTGCTCTTTAAACGAAGGAAGCCGAATCCCTTGGGAGCCAGCTCAAGCATACCGTCGCCCTCGATTTTCGGACCGTCGAGCGGGAGCGCAGGACGGCGTTCGTCGGAATCTTGCTGCTGGGCATGATAGGGCTTTGGTTTTCCCGGGCCTTGGGGTCCACGATTCTCAAAGCGCTGCCGGTTCGGTGGATTTGGTGGACCCTGGACGGGCTGGCCACCTTGTTGGTTGCGTTCTTGATTGCGGCGCTTGCGTTTTTCCCGGCGGCGTTTGCTCCGACTTTCGCCGGTCTGAGGTCCGCCTTGACCGTTATTTTGTGGGTTGCGCTGCGGGTCGGTTGGATGACGTGGCGGCTGTCCGTCGCGCGGTGGTTGGGAATTCCGCGGCTGGCCTTCGGGGGTTGGAGTTTCTCGGCGTTCCTGCGAGGCGGCGGGTGATGGAAATGGGGTGGACTCCTGCGGAGCTGCCTGTGGCGAATCGGATTCCCGCAGAACGGTAGGACCACCTCCAGGCACGCGGCCAAAACGGCGCGGCGCAGAATCACTGGGCTGCACTTCGTTTTCGGCGATGGCAGGGGCTCCGGTCGTGGCCTGAGGTGCGGTCTTTTTCGGGCGTGGGATCTTCACCGCAACCGGTGGAGTCGGTTCTTTTGGAACAGCGGGTGGCCTAGGAACAGGAGCGGTCTCAAACGGCAGTTCTAGGGTGGATGAGGTTGCGGTGGATTTTTTGGCAGCCTTCTTAGCAGGAACTTTCTTGATGGAAATCTCATCTGCTGGAGCGGGCTTAGCGGCGGATTTTCTAGCCACTTTCTTTTTCACCACGACTTCGGTGATCGGTTCCGTGGTCGTCTTAGCCGCTACTTTCTTCGCCGCCCGCTTGCGAACGACGGGGGAGTCACTAGCGGTGGCTTCTGGAGTTTGAGGTTTGGTGTCCTCGTTAGTATTTTTGCTCATCCGTGATCGATTGAAATGAAAAGGCGCGTGGCGCTGGCGACTCCATGCACACCTTTGTGAGAATCTGTCCTTGCAGCATTGATTCTGAGTTTGATCGGGTGGGCCTTTAGTTGCGATGACAGCGGGCCGAGGAGTGTGAAAAATGAAAGTGAATGTGGGATGACTGGAAAGTGGAATGACTCTCAAGTCAGCGGGGCTAGGGTGGAATTGGCGATCCGATGCGAGTGCTCGCTCGATTTGCTTTTTGATAAAGCCAGTCAAAGCCGAGCGAAGGCAGGTGGACGTCAGCCCGGATGGGGCCTAGGAGATCGCAGAAAAACGCCGTTTCTTCGCTCCAACGGCGGCAGACTGCTTTAGCGCGGGTCGGATGGCAAATCAATTTTTCCAAGCGTGCTCGCTCGTTCTTCTTTTGAATGACTGAGCGCCCCCTCCGGGATTGAGACCCGAGGGGGGAGTGATCTTGCGGGAGTTAGAGGTTCTTGTAGGCTCCCATCGCCGGAGCGTCGGGATTCACTTCGGGGCCGAAGTAGCGGAGCGCGACGAGTGGCTCGGTTTGTGATGTGTTTTTGAAAGTCACGCCGTCTTTGGCCGCGGCCTCGGTGCAGAAGAACTCGTCGTTCGCGAGTTCATGGAACCGCAGAAGTTTCGGGCAGTTGAGGCGCAATTTGTTAGCGAAGCCTTCGCCTTGCACGACGATGAGCGAGTAAGCGCCGTTATCCTTGATGGTGACGCTTTGCCCCGGTTCCACGGTGATTTCCTTGGCGGTGAAGTATTGGAAACCATCGACCTTACCATAGACGATCCACTTGTCGTGATAGCCCTCGCCTTTGCTGGCGGTGACGGGTTCCAAGTAATGATTATCCTTGAAGTTCGGATCGACGTTCTTCTCCCAGTCGAGTTGGTCGATGATGAAGTCAATGTCTTGGTGCTTGTCCTTTGGCATATCTTTCACTAACAGTGACCAAGGCACTTCGCGACCTTCTACTAGATTTTGATACATCCCGAAAACATCGGAACCCCACTGGGGTTCATAGGTGCAGAGCGAGCCGGGAGCGTGAAGGATGCACGGGTCGATGAGCCAGCCAGTGCCGACTTTAAGGCGATAGGCTTTGGATAGATCGAGAATTCCGTTTTCACCTTTGTTCCAGTTAGCGATGCATTTGCGGACTTGATCGCGGGTGGTGCCTGGCTCGAAGCCCATGAAGGTGTAGGGAAAATTATTTCCTACACTGTTGTGCTGTGGCGGGAAATAATAACTCTCGGGCTTACCTTCTTGCCCGACCAGTGCCGCTTGAGCGGCGGACTGGTGCATGTGGTGAGGAATCGGTCCCATGTTATCAAAAAACTTCGAGTAAACTGGCCATTTCCCATATTTCTCCCACATCGTCTTGCCGATGATCGCCGCACCTTTCTCGGCGATGGCATCACGCAGGGTGAATCGTTCATTTCCGACGATGACATAGGAAAGCCCTTCATCCGCCGCGCGGCCTTCGTTCGCTGTTTCTGTAGTAGAGCCGAACCAGCGCTCGTCGATCCCACCGCGGCTCAAGCCATAGGCGTAGGTGTCGTCCGGATGCAGCTTGATGCGTAAACCGGGTTGGAGAAACGAGCGTGGCACCCACGTCGGCGAAAGCCTGAGGAGGCCACCGGTGTCTTCCAAGTGACCATCAATGAGGGCTTGGAGATTCGAAGTGGTTGTGGATAGATCGGCGGTAGTTAGGGGATGATTCATGGATAATATGGGGCGTGGTTACAGATGGATTTTGAGAAAATTTTAATGCAACAGCGTGTAATTCATCGTTCAGACGACGTGTTGCCATTCTAGCGGGACGTCGATTTCTCTGCCAGACTCGGCGGTGATTTTCACGGAACCTTCACCGTGGGGGACGATGCTGAAGACAGCACCGAAGTCCACCGGCACGGCGGCCACTGCTTGGATGGTTCGTAGCGTGGTCGGCAGATCTTTGTGGAATTTTCGAGTCGTCGAAATTCCTTGTTCAGCGAGGAGGTTGAGTCGCGAGCGGTCCACGCCTCCAGCGAAATAGGAGCAGACGTCCTCGATGCCCATCCGGCCTAAGTGCTTGCCATTCCACGGCGGTGCCGTCCGGCCTCCGTTGGACATCCACAGAAGAGTGGAGGGGAAATCCGCCGGGTTCTTCAGCGAGATCCATACGAACTGCTCGAAAACCACCGCCGACCATGCAAAGGGCTGCTCCAGCGTCGCCGGTGGGTGGCAGAGCATCACGAGGTCGTCATTTCCCTGACGGGCCGGGTAGCGGGTGAGGTCGGTGGTGCCACCGGCGGCAAGTGGCACTTCGCGGAGGTCGGCGAATGCGGCTCCTTCCGCGAGGCTCTGAGTCTCGCCATCTGCGGGATTTGAAAAGGGTCCGGGACAGACGGATGCCCAGTGGAAGGGACTCACGGACACGCGGCCAGTTCCGTCAGCGAGGCCGGTGAAGTCGAGAACCGGGTGCGTGCCGTAGCTATAATCACCTTCCAAGTTAGAAATTTGATGTTCCAGATAGATCGCGTGCTGGCCCGGTCGCGTGTGGATATTTTTCCAAATGCGTGCTCCTGAATCAGTCGCATCCATCACCAGTCGCAGTGAGCCTTCTGCGCGTGAAATTTCAGTCCACTCTGCGTTTGCTGGGTCGCCGTGGGGTGGGCCTGCGACTTGCCCGCCGAAGGGCAGGCAGAAAAAATCACCGCGCAACACCGAGAGCAGCGGCGGGATTTCAGGAAATTCCGTCGGCCACCATGGCGAGAGTGAATAAGGGGAAACATCGCCGCCCGGTAGATGGAATACGACCGGAGCCATGTGACCACCACGCTGAGTGATATCGAGATCTAACTCAGGCGTGGAAAGGTGGAACGATGGCTCGCCGTGGATTTGCTGAATCATTGGTTAGGCCTTGAGGACCCCGCGGGCGAGGAGATTATTGAGCCGACGCGCGGTGTCCACCAGCCCATCTGCCATGACTTCGGTGTAGCTGCGGCCATCGCAGGTATCGATGCCGTGGCCGGGTTCTAATTTTCTCAGGAGTTCCAAGGCGGCGTCCGTGTGGTCGAAAATTTCGACGAAAACGTAATGCAGTTCGCCGGTCTTGGCCGCGGCCGATAGTAGTGCGCCGATCCACCCGTCGTCGGTAGTAAGGCAACCCCGAGTGGTTTTCGCCGAGGCATGGAAAATCCCCAATTCGCCGGCCTTGGCGATCTGGGTGATGAGTAATTGGTTTTCTGCGATGGTCAGACCGGAGTCACCGCAATGAGCTGCATCCACGAGCACCTTGAAGAAATTTTTCCCCAGTGCTTGGTTAGCAGCCTTCACGAATGACCAGCCGCGATCCAGATTTGTGAAGGTCTTAAATTCGCCCGGACGGAGGAACTCGATGTGCCAGTTCTCGATGCAAGATCCTGCCACGCCTGCTTCCTGATAGGCCCGCAAATGGACTTGGACGTTCTGGATGATGGCGGCTTCGAAAGCTGCGCCCTCGCGGGCCTCGTCAGCGCTCATCCATTCCTCGATGGAGGTCGAGGAGACGTGGCGCACGCCGTGGGTGATGGCGGCCTTGAGGCTACTGACGAGTTGAGAAACGACGGCATCTTCGTCAGCGGGGTTCATCGGATTGGCGCCACCCACCATGATGATGAACTGAATTTCTAGTCCGAGTGCTCGGAGCCCCTGAATCATTTCCATGATCTCATCGGCATCTGCTGAGGCGAAAAATGGAATTTGGATGATGTCCACCGTCACGGGCGATACTTCGGCAAGCTTGGCCATTTCCGTGAGGATCCGCAGTTTTCCGTCGTCACTGCGGGGGAATTTCCCATTTTCGTTTGGGGCGATGCCGTCCACAAATTTGAAATGAGTGGCTACGACACCGAGCCTGACCTTGGATTTGAGAGCGACTTTCGCAGACATGGCCGGAGTAAAATGATGGAAACCGGATGGGGGAAGTTTGAAATTTTTTAAGATGGGATTTCAAAAGTTCCGAATCATCTTCCTTTTCCTCGCCTGTCCCTGCCGCCCATGGTGCGCGGAAAGACCGCCGCAGTTACCCTTTTTAATTTCATGTCCGATTCCACCGCCCACCCTGCCAAGCTCGACTTCATCCGGGAAATCATCGCCGATGACCTCGCCACTGGCAAACACGCCACCACCATCACCCGCTTTCCACCGGAGCCTAACGGCTACCTTCACATCGGCCATGCCAAGTCGATTTGCTTAAACTTCGGGATCGGTCTGGAAAACGCTGCGACTGGTGCGCGATGCCACCTGCGTTTCGACGACACCAACCCCGAAAAGGAGGAAACCGAATACGTCGAGAGCATCCAAGCAGATGTGAAATGGCTCGGCTTCGATTGGGGAAGCGACCTCTATTTCGCCAGCAATTACTTCGATTTCTTCCACGACTGCGCCGTCCATCTGATCAAGGAGGGAAAGGCCTATGTCGAGCAACAATCAGCCGAGGAAATGCGTCTGAGCCGGGGAAATGTCAACACCCCCGGCACGGCTTCACCCGGGCGTGCTCGCAGTGTAGAGGAAAATTTGGATCTTTTCGCACGGATGAAATCTGGCGAGTTCAAGGAAGGTGAAGCCGTGCTCCGCGCGAAGATTGATCTTTCATCTTCGAACATGAATCTCCGTGATCCGGTGCTCTATCGGATCATGTACGCGCACCATCACAACACCGGTGAGGCATGGTGTATCTATCCGATGTATGACTTCGCTCATCCACTGGAAGACGCGCTTGAGCACATTACTCACTCGCTCTGCACGCTGGAGTTTGAGAATCATCGCCCGCTTTACGACTGGTTCATCGAGCACTGCCCGGTGCCTTCCAAGCCACGGCAGATCGAGTTCGCCCGCCTCAATCTCACCTACACGGTCATGAGCAAACGCAAGCTGCTCCAGCTCGTGCAGGAAGGCCACGTCGGTGGCTGGAATGACCCGCGGCTGCCCACGATTTCCGGGCTCCGGCGTCGCGGCTATCCGCCGGAAGCGGTGGTGCACTTCTGTAAGCGCGTTGGTATCACTAAGTTTAATGGTGTCACCGACGTCGCGCTGCTAGAATTCGATATTCGAGATTTCCTCAATCACTCTGCACCGCGGCGGATGGCAGTTCTCGATCCGGTGAAGGTGATTTTGGAAAATTGGTCTGCCGAGCCGCTTGCCATGGTCGAGGTTCCTAACCACCCGCAGAATCCAGAGATGGGAAATCGTGGTATTCTAATTTCTAATGAAGTGTGGATCGAGCGTGACGATTTCATGGAAGTCCCGGAGAAGAAATTTTTCCGCCTCGGACCGGACCGCCATGTCCGTCTCAAGGGCGGCCACATCATCCGCTGCACGGGTTTTGAAAAAGATACGGACGGTGCCATCACGCTCATCCGTGCGGAAATCTTGCCTGGCACCGTCGGTGCTGACGCGCCGGAGGGCATCGTCTGTAAGGCGGCGATTCATTGGGTGGATGTCGCCACCGGCGTGGATGCCGAGGTCCGCCTCTACGACCGGCTCTTCACTGAGGAAAATCCCGACGACGCGGAAGGCGGATTCCTCTCAGTGATCAACCCCGATTCGTTGAAAACGGTGACTGCGAAAATCGAGCCGGCCCTTGCCACAGCGGAACCGGGATTTTCCTGTCAGTTTGACCGCATCGGCTACTTCGTTGCGGATTCAGATGACCACCAATCCAGCATGAAACCGGTCTTCAATCGCACGGTTGCGTTGAAAGATTCTTGGGTGAAAAAGGGTGGCAGATGAGGAGATCAGCGGCTTTTCGGTGCGAGCAAGCCGTATTTCGGACTGAAAAGGTAGGCAGCGACAAATAACAGCCCGAGCACGATCACGATCGCTGGTCCTGGGGCGATTCCAAATTTTCCAGACACTAACACTGCCGCCACCGAGCCGACTCCGCCGATCACGCCACCGCCCCAGAACAAGGCGGAGGTCCGGTCGGTAAGTAAGGAAACCGTCGCCGCAGGGGTCACGAGTAGGCCCACGGAAAGCACGCACCCCACGGCCTGGAGTGAGGAAACAAGGGCAAGCACCAACAGCCCGAAGATGAGGTATTGGATGAATCTCACTGGCACACCCTGCGCGGCGGCGACGTTCGGCTCGAAGAGGGTGAGCAAGATTGGGCGCATCAGCAGATTCGTGATAAGCAGGGTGAAAGAGCCGATGGCGAATGCGATCCAGATGTCCGCATTTCCCACAGCGATGATGTCGCCGAAGAGCCAGTGCTCGAGTTCTTGGCGAGTATCGAGCTTCGGCAGCAGGGCGATCCCTGCGGCAAACGAAGCAGTGTAAAGCACAGCCAGCGCAGTTCCTTGGCCTACGCGTTTGCCGCGAGCGACTGCGACCGAACCGAGGCCGACGAGCAGCGCGGCGAACATGGCACCGAGGAAGGCATTCCATTGGCTGAGTGCCCCAGTTAGGAAAATCGCAAGGGCGATGCCGGGCAGCATGGTATGCGAAAGTGCGGAAACGGATAGGGCGTCCCGTCGTAGAATGACGAAGCCGCTGAAGAAGCCGTTGGCAAATCCGATGAACCCTGCGGTGGCAAGGGCGCGCTGGTAGAATGGATTGGTGAGTAGGTCGAAATCCATGGCTCAGGCGGCGGGAGTGGCTGGGTGGAAGGTGCGCTCGACTAGCTCAGGAGTCAGAATTTCCGCTACCGGCCCGAATGCCAAGGGGCGGGTGGCCAGCACCAGTGCCTCGTCGAATAGGGCAGGAACGGTATTTAAATCGTGGTGGGATGCGATGATGAGCCGGCCTTCGTGCGCCAGTTTGTTCAGCAAATCGCCGAGAAGTTGTGAGGCATTCCGGTCGAGGCCGGTGAAAGGCTCGTCGAGTAAAAGGACGTGTGCTTCCTGTGCGAGCGCTCTGGCGAGGAACGCCCGCTGCTGCTGGCCACCGGAAAGTTCACGGATTTGCCGGTGTTGTAAGTCACTCAGTGCGAGAGACTCTAGTGCTCGGTCCACCGCTACGGTGTCTTCTGGGGAAAATTTCCGCCACCAGCCGGTCTGCGGATAGCGGCCCATTTCCACCAGTCCGCGCACGGTGATGGGGAACGACCAGTCCACCTCTTCGCGCTGGGGTAAATAGGCGAATTCACGCGACCACTTTTTCACCGCCGTCCCTCGCCAGCGGATGGTGCCGCCGTCGCGTGGCACGAGTCCGGCGATGGCCTTGAGCAGCGTGCTTTTCCCCGCGCCATTCGGACCGATCAATGCGACGCGGTTCCCGCAGGAGGTGGCGAGCGTGACATTTTCTAACGCGAGCACTCGCCGGTAGCGGACGGTCAGATTCTCGATTACCAGCCCGTGATGTTGGCCGTGGTGGGCACAGCAGTCGTGGTGCGTTTCACTCATGGGGCAGCCGGGAAGGGGAGTTCGAGGAAATCGTCGATGTCGCCATCTGCATCGAACACATGAGTGAAAGTCGGCTGGCGTGGAGCCTCTAGCGTCAGCTTCGCGAAACGATGCTCACCGGCTGCGGGTGGATTTTTCCACTGGATGGTCAGAGCGATGTGAGGGTTAGCAGGGTCCATTTCTAGTGTCCCGGAAATCGGCATTTCGTCCGGGGCGAGACGGAGTGGCTTGCTGGCATTGATTTCCACCGTCGCCGCCGGGGCCGAGAGTATGAGGCGGAATGGAACGGTGGACGCGGTGGGCCTTGGTTTTTCCGGGAGAATCGGCACGTCCGCCGCCGCTTTCGCAGAAGTCACCCGTTGCAATCCCACCGCCGTGATCACCAAGGCGATGGCGAGAAGGATGAACCGAAAGACTGGTGAACCGCGCACGCGAGAAACTTGAAGCGGCTATTTTGAAAATGCAAGACACTTGCAGATGCGAGGTGGTGCTGGATTTTCTCTGGAAATCCAATGACCCGTGACCATGGTCCGCGCATGGGCATGACTCGCTTTCAAAAACTCGCTACTGGGGCCTTGGTTTCCGTGTTGGTGCTGATGTTCGCCGGAGCCATCGTGCGGGTAACGGGTGCGGGGATGGGTTGTCCAGATTGGCCGACATGCTGGGGTTGTCTGATCCCACCGACCAAGATCGAGCAGGTTGATTTCGCGAAATTACCCATCGAGCGATTTCAAAAAAAGGCGGAACGCATGGGCCGCGACCCCCAGGCGATTACGGTCGAATCGCTGCGCAAAGAGTTCAATCCCCGGCATGTGTGGACGGAGTTTCTCAATCGTCTATCGAGCCTGCCGGTGGGCTTTTTTTCGCTGGCGACCTTCATTGCTGCGTTCTGGCAGCGGGACAAGCGTCCGCGGGTTTTCTGGATGGCTTTCACATCTCTCGGGGTGGTGTTGATGAATGCTTGGATGGGCGCAAGGGTCGTTTATAGCGGTCTAACTCCTGCGGTTTTGACCACTCATCTCGCGCTGGCCATGAGCCTGCTAGGAAGCTTGGCCTACTGCGCTTGGCGTGGCACGGATCACCCGTGGCGGATCCAGATGGACGCTGCGCCGTTGGCGAAAATGCGGTGGTTGGTCACCGTGCTTCTATTGGTGGTGGTCGCGGAAGGGATTCTGGGCACGCAAGTCCGAGAAATGACGGACGAGCTCGCGAAAACTCATGTGAATGCGGCTCGGTCGAGCTGGGCGCATGAACTCGAAGGTTCGTGGGTTTACCTCGTGCATCGCAGTTTTTCCTGGGCGGTGCTTGGAGTGACGATCTGGGCGTGGAGGGTGACGAAGCGCCATCGCGACGGCGGAGCGGGCCGGGTGGAGCGGGTGGTTCTCGGCATCGTCACCGCGCAAATGGTCTTGGGCGTGGTGATGGCACAGATCCACATTTATTCATGGGTCCAAGTGCTGCATGTCGGACTCGCTGCGATTTTGCTGACCTTCGTGTGGTTATGGCGTTTCGGGCTATCAGCCGAGTGAGACGTCAGGGAATTTTTCTCAGGTAGAAAAACCAACGCCCCCGGGATTGACGCAGCGGCTTGATCCCGCTCCACTCCCGACCCGTTGAATTGCGGACTTAGCCATGGATTACACCGCGAAAATCGCCACGAACGTCGCTTCAATTCCACGCTCCGGAATTCGCGATTTTTTCGAACTCGTCCAAGGCCGCGACGACGTGATCTCGTTAGGCGTGGGCGAGCCGGACTTCGTCACGCCGTGGCACATCCGAGAAGCTGCGATCTATTCGCTTGAGAAGGGCCAAACGACTTACACCTCGAACCTCGGGCTGTTATCGCTCCGGAAATCGATTTCTAAATACGTGGAGAATTTCTTCCACGTTTCCTATGACCCGGCCAAGGAGGTGCTCGTCACGGTCGGCGTTTCCGAGGCGATCGACATCGCGCTGCGGGCCTTGCTGAACCCGGGGGACGAAGTGATCTATCATGAACCGTGTTACGTTTCCTACAGCCCTAGCATCGTCATGGCGCACGGCGTCGCGGTGCCGGTAGTGACCACGAAGGAGGATGAATTCTCGCTGAAACCGCACCAAGTCGCTGCAGCCATCACGCCGAAGACACGGATTATTTTCATCAATTTCCCGACGAACCCGACGGGTGCCTGCGCCTCTCGGGAAGATCTCGAAGGAATCGCCGCACTGGCCATCCAACATGACCTGATCGTCCTCACGGACGAGATCTACAGCGAGCTGCGCTATGACGAGGCGGACCCGCATCTGTCCATCGCCTCGCTGCCGGGGATGAAGGAACGGACGATTTTACTACACGGATTTTCGAAAGCCTTCGCGATGACCGGCTTCCGTCTCGGCTATGCCTGTGCGCCGCAGCCGATCATCGAGGCGATGATGAAAATTCATCAATATTCGATGCTCTGTGCGCCGATCATGAGCCAGAACGCCGCCATCGAGGCACTGGAAAATGGTCAGCCCGCGATGTTGGAGATGCGTCGTAGCTACCACCAGCGCCGGGATTTTTTGGTCAAGCGGTTGAACGAAATCGGGCTGGATTGTCACACGCCGGGAGGGGCGTTTTACGTTTTTCCGGACATTCGCAGCACCGGACTGACCAGCAAAGACTTCGCGATGCGCCTGCTGGAAGAAGAGAGCGTCGCTTGTGTGCCGGGCAGCGCTTTCGGGGAATCTGGTGAAGGCTTCCTACGCTGTTGTTATGCAACTGCCTTCGACGACATCCGCACGGCGACTGACAAGATCGAACGTTTCGTTGGCCGACTTCGAAAATCATGATGACTCGCCCCCCTTCGCAAAATCCAGAGCAGCTCACTCGGGCGCACGTGATTCCCTTCGTCGCTTTCATGGTTTTCATGATTCTGCTGCAACTTGTCGGTGGATTCATCGAGTGGAAACACCCCGATGCCCCGTGGTGGCGGCAAGATCCAGCGCAGTTCGTGTATCCGCTGCAGACGGTGGTCACGCTCGGGCTTCTCATTCGATATTGGCGTGATTTCACCTTCAATTGGTCGGTGAAATGGGCATTCGTCGGGGTGATTTTTGGGGCGATCGGCATCGGTTTCTGGCTGCTCCCCACGGCGCTTTACCAAGCTTGGGGCATGACGGGAAAGGCCGAGGGTCTGTTGAAATTCTTAGGTTTCGCGGAGCGCAAGGACGGGTTCGATCCCGGACTGTTCCAGCATCCGGTGGCCTACTGGGCGTCGTTGGTGATGCGGTTCTTCCGTGCGGCGGTGATCGTGGCGCTGGTGGAGGAAATTTTCTGGCGTGGCTTCCTCATGCGGTTCGTCTGTGACTGGGAGGGAGACTACTGGAAGCAGCCATTCGGCCGGGCGCGCTGGATTTCTTACGGACTGGTGACGGGGCTGTTCATGGCGGCCCACGCCCCGGTGGACTACGCTGGGGCCTTCGTTTACGGCAGCCTGACCTATCTGTTGTGCGTCTGGAGTAAAAACCTCGGAGCGTGCGTCATCATGCACGGCACCGCAAATTTTCTGATGGGCCTCTACATTATGCGCACTGGTAACTACGGCCTTTGGTGAATGGTCCGCAGCCAACAGAGGCGCGGCGTTTCTTCATTTCCCAGACGGCGATTTTGCGTGGAATCGATTCACTTGTTGGATTTCCGGTTGATCCGAAGTTTTTTCGGAACCCGAAGAATGTTTTTCTTGTCAGGTCCGGCGCTCTTCCCCATACCTCCGCCCCGCGTTCTGCGGGAAGGGGTAGATGCCCGAGTGGCTAAAGGGGGCAGACTGTAAATCTGCTAGCGTAAGCTTACGTTGGTTCGAATCCATCTCTACCCACCATATTTAAAATAAGCAACTTAGGGAACCTTAACGGTTCCCTTTTTTGTTTGGTGGAGAAACCCTGCTGTCAGTCTGCTGTCAGTTTCGAACCAGACCCCCATTGAAGTTTTATAGCTGAACGCGCTGGCTTAGTTCGGGTCGTAGCGATATCCACCCCCGAGCATTTGGGTGCGCTGGTAGTTTGTCCCATTGCTGCCGGTCATGCGATACCCACCCCCTAAATTTTGTTCGGCTTGGTAGGTGGTTCCGCCGCTGGTGGTTGCTTTATACCCGCCTCCGAGTGGCTGTGAGTAGGTGTTCACCCGGCCCATGTTGCTGGTGGAACGGAGGGAGCCGCCTAGAGTCTGGTCAAACGTGCTGGAATTACCGAACCGGTCGGAAACGCGGGTATTTCCGCCAAGAGTCCGGTCAACACTGTAGTCGGTGCTGTAAATCGGACCGCTGCGGGCTTTGCTGCGCTGGGGCGCGTAGCTGTCTGTTTCATTCTCGCCAGAATCGTAGGATGGAGCTCTTCGCCCGATTCCCAGAGTGGGAGAAGCGGAACCCATGTATGACGATCCACCGGCGGTGGCAGTCCGAGCAACCGGCTGCCGATCAGGGGCACATGCAGCAATCAGAAAACAGAAAAGAAAGCAACAATGGCACGGCGAGGACTGGAGAAAGTTTCATGAGCTGGCTTCTATCAACTCACGGAGACGGAAGCAAGTTTCAACTCGGACCGGTTGGCTGAACCTCTCGAAGCAGTTCAGCGACACGCCGGGCAGCAAGAACCCGCTCTTTTCTGAGCAAGTTCCCCATGCTTCGGATCAGCGGAGAGTGGGGCTTGAGCATGTCGGAGGCCCGCGCCAACCAGCGATTAAGTGCGTGGACGGGTTCTTCGAATGCTAATTCCTCCCCGGCGGTAATCCTTAGTCGCAACGTCGGTGCGGATGTCACCAACTGCCAAGCCTCGGCGGCATCGCCGAATGTCAGGCGGGTTTGCTCCCAATCGATAAGGGTAAATCGGAGTCCGGTTTCCCACGCGATACCTGCTATGGTAACTAGCAAAGCTGCATCGCATCCAATGGTTTTTCCCGTCCCTTCACAGAGACCATTCCCGACGGTATCCACAGATAACCGGGAGGCCTGCATGCGGCATAGCTTCCGCATCACAGCGTGAGCGCATTCGTGTTGTGCTAGAATGGCCGGGAGGCGGTCGGCTTTCTTCGGTGATGTGTTCATGCCGCGCCTCACGCTCCGAGGTTGAAACGTTTGTCCGCTTTCGCCTGCTTGGCCTCCTTGGCAAGTCCTTGCTCGAAGGCGTCGAATGATATGGCGGGCTTCGGCTTAGGCTGTTGGGAGCGCCAGCAATAAGCGTGGTGGGAAATGGCCCCAAGGCAGTGCTCGAATGCGCTGATTCCGTGAATACGGCTCACGACGAGCACACTTTCCCAAATCGATTGGTGCATTGTCACCTCGATTTCCCGGCATGGTTGCGATTTTAGTGCCTTCCGCATGTCCTCAAGCCGCTTTTTGAGCGACGGGAAGCCCTTGCTGCCTTTGTTGAACGGAGTCAACCGCCGGCAATTTTCTCTGGTGTCAGAGCTAATACTGATAGATGTCGCACTAGGGTTGTCACCAAACGTGACATACTTGGATTCACTCCAACAGGCTTCTGCATCGCGCATGTCGGCCACAGGGATAACGAGTTTGATGGTGGCCCAGTGGTGAATAATCGTCTGCTCCGTGTGATGGAATTCTACGCTGGGTAAGGCGAACTGAAGATGGCGGCGGTGGGGTAGCTGGATGATGTTGCTGCTGGTTGCTTGGTCTTGGGACACCTCGGTCTGGGAATTATTTGTTTTTATGGCGGCTCTTGAATATGCGCTGGGCGTATAGTATCAAGTTAAAACTTGCGCTGGGCGTATAAAGATGGAATCAACCGGACTGTGATTTGGAAAGATTTTGTGAAGCGGTGGCGGATGGTGGATATCACCCGGCTAGGTGTGCCGAATTCTACCGTCGCGGAATGGCGGGCGGGAAAGAAGGAACCGAAAAAATATCACCGCGATGCCTTGGAGTTTTGGATCGAGGCCAAGGCGGGCGAGAAAGTGGAGGTCCTGGAACATCCCAAGGGAGAAGCCGGTAAATGAGACTCCTTAAATTTGTCTTCCGCATGAATACCGGAGTCCTTTTTGATAGTGGATTCGTGTGGGAAGACGGTGGCAGAAATCACTTTTCGAAGGTGCATTTGTTGCTGAGGGACGAAGGGGCGTAGAAGGTGGCTTGGTTGCTGGAGAAAGTGTAAAGGACGGCGGCAATGGTGACGAAGGCGGCGAAAGACGAGCACGGATTGAATCCCCGGCAACGGCGGTTCGTGGAGCTGTTTACCGGTGGGATGTCGGCGGTGACGGCCTATGTCAGGGCGGGCTATTCGCCAAATGGCGCGGATGGTGCGGCTTCAAAATTGCAAGGAAATGCAAAGGTGGCGGCGGCGATCCAAGCGACCCAACGGAAAACTTCCGAGACCGCAGCGATGGAGCGGGCCGATCTGGCGAGCTACCTCGTGGACGTGCTGCAAACGCCGATTGGGCAAATCACGGAAACGAACCGGCTCTGTCAGGAGTGGGCGATGAACCCGGCGGGGCGCGTGCGAGTGAAAATGCCAAGCAAGCTGGCGGCTGCGCGACAGCTTGCAGAAATCATGGGGTGGAATAAACCGGCGGTGGTGACAGTGGATCTTTCGGAGAAGCTGGAAGTCATGATCGGAAGGATTCGCGGATCATGACTTCCAGCGCCACTTCGATTTTCCCCGCCACCAGCGTGTCGAAGCCTTCGTGACTAGCACGGATCGAGTATGGCCGGACGGGAGACGAATTGGGCATACGTGGCGGTCCCCCGTTTGATGTCCGGTGTGCCATCGGGAAGGGTGTCGGTCCAGCCCTCTAGGAAACAGAGAATTTTGCCCGCTTCGATTTTGTCGAGGGTCGCGTAGAACGCGCCGCCCGCCTTGTCCTCATGCGAAACCCTTGCTGTCAGAAGGTCGGTGTTCTCATCGGTGGCGGGGTTGCCGGTGACCTTGATTGCGGTGGGTGCGGTGGAGATAACTCGACTGAGAAAAACCTGCATCGCCAAGATCTCGGGAGGGGTGAGAATGGATTCTTTCGTGCTCATTTGGCGAGGATGTCGAGGGATTTAAAACGGGCCTCGCGAACGGCGCGGGCTTCGGGTGGCAGGGCGGCGAGAACCTTTCTGGCGGTGGCTTCGCGGGTCTCTTTCGGGAGGGCCTTCAAGTCCCGTTCGTTCTGGGTGAGCTGTGAGGTTTCCCGTTTGGCAGTGAAGGACCGGGCGAGGCCGGGATTGGTAGCCCAAAGCTTGGCAAGACGCTTGTCTTGGGCAAGGGAATCGAGGCGGGAGAACTCGCGCCAATCTTCCTTACGGGTCTCCTTGGCAGTATCGGCCTGCTTCTTTGCTTCCTCCTTTGCTTGGCTGATGATGTCGGCTTCGTCCTCTTCTTCGTCGCCCATGAGAAGATCGAGGCCGTTGCGGGTGAGGCCGATGACGTCTCCCGTGGTTCTGAGGACAACCGGAACAAGGGCAAGACGTGGATCGAGGGAACCAGCGAGCAAGGCGAATGCCGAAAAGTCCGCTTTGGCCGCGCCTAACACGTCGTCAAAGGTGATCGGCTGATCGTCGCGGTAAAGCTGGGCGATCTTCAGAAGACGCCCGCCAAGCAGGGAAGCAGCGGCGTTGTCGATCGGGTTGGCGCTGTTGGTGAATGCTCGATTTCCGATGGACGCGGAAATGATGTATTCGAGACCTGAGCCGAACCAACCAAGGCCCGCGATAGGACCGGCGATGGCGGCGGCAAGGAAGTTTTCCCAGTCGAAATCCTCCTCTGTGTCATCGCGAAACGCTGCCATGAACATCGCACCGCCAGCCATACCAAGAACTCCGTAGAGTGCCCACGCTACGGTGATCCGGCGGACGGCTTCCGGGGTGCTGATGTCGCCACGAAGGGCTAGCTGCAAGGCCTGAGCGGAAATGGCGAGCTTCTGCCGGGGGTCGCTCTTGAACATGATCAAGGCGCGGGCCATGCCCTTGGCATTGAGTTCGAACAGGCTCTTGTCTTGGGTGGTGGCAGGTTGCGCGTATTGAACTAGAATCCGCTCTGCGGTGCTGAGGGCGAATTCCTCGGCCTGTGCGCCCTTCAGGCCGACGGCTTGAGCGTCAGCAAGACCTGACTGATAGGCGATGGCTCCGGTGATGGTAGTCAGCGCCGCGTCCACATAGGCGATGGGCAGGCGTCCGTCGTTTAGCAAGTCCATGATCCGGCTCGGGGACATACGGCCGGCGTCGAGGATACGCTTGTCTTCGGGACTGAAACCTTGCTCGAGGCGCTGGCGGATCATTTCGCTTTCCCAAATTCGTTTCACGTCTGCCGGATTGCGGAGGGCACGGACGAACGCCGGGGCAAACTTCTTGAACGGCAAGAACGCCAGTGCGCCCGTGGCGGCTGAGAACTGCTTGAAGAGAGTTTTCACGTTCCCCGCAAGGCCGATGGCGGATTGTGCGGCCAGCGTGTTGGCGGTGAGTTCTGAGGCGGCAAGTAGGTTAGTCGCGGAAAGGTTTCCATCCGTCTCCAGCGCGTCCAGCCAAGTGGAAAGCACGGACGCGGCGCGGCTGCCATAGATGCCTTCCACGGTGCGACGAACTTCCGGTGCGCGGAACACTGCCCGGGCGTCCCGCATCATCTCGGCCCATTCCACGAAGTAGGTGGTGGCCTCGGTGTGTGCCCAATAGGCGGCGAGCGCGTTCGTCTGACGGGGTCGGGCCATGTGTGCCTGCCGATTCTTGGTAAAGCCTGCGGCCATGGCATTGACGCCGGTCGTTTGGCTGCCGCTCGGATCGAGTCCGCCGGCGGTGGCCTTGGCGTCCATGTGTTCGAAGATGCCGGGGGCGTAGTTTTTCACCTGTGGCATGTCCAAGCCGAAGAGCCGTTGATGCACTGGGTTGATGTAGCCGTGACCCTCGGCGTAGCGCTGGCGTAGGAAGCCCCCGATCTGCTCTGCGCGGGGGTCAAGGCTGGCCTCTAGCTGTGCAAGAATGTCAGAAGTGAAGCCGTGCTTGTCGAGGCCGGGGAGATACTCGGGCTGTCCGGCAAGCTGGAGGTAGTAGAGTGCTTCCAGTTCCGACACAATCAGGGGCGAGGCTTCCCCACGGGAGGTCACTCGGTCGAAGCGGATGAACTGGCGGCGGTTCCGATCCTTTTCCGGGAGCATTTTGAAATCCCGCAAGGCGTTTGCAAGCGACTGCATCACCACGCGGTCCTTCTCCCATCCGGTCTTGATCTTGCTTGAGGTGCAACCGATTTCTGGACCGTTTTTTGTTTAGATAAGAGAATGGGTTTTGGCCTCGAATTGGGCGGGGGTCCGGTAGGCGAGGGCGGAGTGTTTGCGGTGATTGTTGTAGTAGGAATCGATGTAGTCGAAAATCTCGGTGCGCGCGTCAGTTTCGTTG
>JAYUHS010000042.1:0-6299 GCA_043766715.1 Luteolibacter sp. | reverse complement strand
TATTCATGGCAGTGGGCCTATCAGGAAAAATTTCAAAAAGCCGGACTCACCGCCCTTCTCGGCTCCGGCTTCGACCCCGGCGTGACCAATGTTTACACGGCATGGGCGCTGAAACATCATTTCGACGAGATCCACACCCTCGACATCATCGACGTCAACGGCGGCAACCACGGCAAGGCATTCGCCACGAATTTCAACCCGGAAATCAACATCCGCGAGGTCACCGCCGAGTGCCGCCATTGGGAAGACGGGAAATTCGTCGAGACTCCACCGATGTCGCTGCATCAGGAATTTTCTTGTCCTGATGGAGTCGGAACCTACGAGATTTATCGGATGTATCATGAGGAACTCGAATCTCTCGTGAAACACATCCCCACCATCCGCCGCGCCCAGTTCTGGATGTCATTCTCCAGCAACTACTTAAAACACCTTGAAGTGCTCCAGAACGTCGGAATGACGCGGATCGACCCGGTCATTTACCAAGGCGTGGAAATCGTCCCACTTCAGTTTCTCAAGGCCGTCTTGCCGAATCCGAGCGACCTCGGCCAGACCACCAAAGGCCGCACCTGCATCGGGAATGTCATCACCGGTCTCAAGGACGGTAAAGCCAAAGCGATCTACATCTACAACATCTGCGATCACGAAGAATGCTTCGCGGAAGTTGGCTCACAGGCCATTTCCTACACCACCGGCGTCCCGGCGATGATTGGTGCCAAGCAAATCCTCACGAAACTTTGGAAAAAACCCGGAGTTTGGAACATCGAGCAGCTCGATCCCGACCGTTTTATGGAAGACCTCAACGCTCACGGCCTACCATGGCAATTCCTAGAACTCACTGGTGAACAGGCTGCAGTGTTGCAAATCGCCTGAATGATTGGTAATTACAAAGTATTTCAAAATTTTCCAAGTTCCTAAAAAATTTCATCTTGTCAGCTTGAATCACCGCCACCATCTTTGATCTATGAATCGTATTAAAACCCTCTCCCTTCCTCTCATCACCGCGCTCGTCGCCGCGACGGCGGTCACCGCGTCCGCGCAGCTTTCGCTCGAGGTCAGTAGCCAAAAAACTTATCGCCAAGACAAAAGCTCAATGAAATTCCAAGGCGGCAAGTTCGAGGTCAACCTGACTGATGGCAAGATCATCTACATCGCCGGGTGCGATTTTTTCCAATATATTCCACCCGGCTACTATCTGGGTCCTTGCGGGTTAGGGACCAATGGTCGCGTTATTTCTGGAAAAGTCGGTGGAGCTTCACGAGCCAATCCTTACCTCCTCGTCACGAGTATCGTGCCCGCCTCGACCGTGGAGCCACGCCAAGCAGACCTTGTGAAGTTAATCGCTGCGCCAGCTTCTGGCTTGACCCGGCCACAAGGCGGCTTTGCCGACAGTAGTGTTTCGATTTATTACAATCTCAACGCCTTACAACAACAGGAGTACGTTGTCACCCGTTATGAGCTTTCCAAATCTTACAACAAAAATCAGCGTGAAAAGTTCGAGGATGACATCGTTACAGGTAGTTATCGCTACTCCTTCCCGCGACTTAGGCAGCCCAATATCCCTACTCCAATCACGGCGACAATCCGAGCAATGCCCGAGGGGCTGAACAGAAGAAACAACGTCACATCTGGCTTTGAATTCACGTCGGTGAACAAAAATAATTGGACCAAGGACGGTTTTGTCGAATTAAGCTACGCGAAGCCAAACACAATCACATGGAGGCCACTTCCCTCCAGTAGTGTATTGCCTGGAGCAGACTCGTTGAGTTTTTCAATCCGGGTTCTTTCGAAGGAAAATAACCCTCAATCGGGGACAGACTTGATCGACAACTACAGCAGGAAATCCCAAGCAATTTTCCCGGATTACTCCAATGACGGTGACCCTAAGCTTCTCCTTGTTAACCCATTCACTTCAAGCTTCGTACTTCCTCCCATCCTTGCTGGCGGAACGACAGGAATGGTCGAGGTCCAAGTCCAGCGGGCGCTCAACACAGCTAACGGCGTTTCTTACGATTTCTCGACTCGGAAGTTCCAAATCCCGGTCGTAGTCGTGAATCGATTTTCAGAATACCAAGAATCGGTCTTATTTAAAAGAGGCTCTAAGCAACGCATTCTCGAAGATAGCGATGGCGATGGATTCAACAATTTGAACGAGTGGATTCTTGATAGCAATGCAGCTGACTCCGAAAGCGTTCCAGTACAACCCGTGCCTGCAGCCGTGGAAGCAGTTTACGATCTAGATTATCTTGCCTACTTCAGCCGAGTAAGGTTAGTCCGGGGACAATATTTTGGCTTCACCATTAACAAGAAATTGGGAACCAACCCGGGGGTGGTTTACACTCTGCAACGGAGTAAAGACGGCGGTAATACTTGGGAGAATTTCAAAAGTGGTTACTATTTTGCCGACGGAACTTATAGCAAAACGTATGATGGAGACACTTCCAATTCCCGATTGGTCAACTGGGTTGTCAAGACAGTGAAGCTTGCCCCAGGTGTCGGTTCGGTGAGAGAGAATTCACCTCGGCGAGAGGAAATTCGCGTGGAAAGTGGTTATCAATCAGTCACGGACTTAGGTGAACTGACGCGACCACCAGGCACTGAAAACGAAACCTTCCGGGTGAAGGTCACGCTGAAAAAATAGGGTCGGTGCCGTTCTAATCCAAACGGATAAGAAGGGAGCGATTCGGACGCGAACTGACCCTGCCATTTCCTAGGTAATCTGTTGATGAGTTCGAATATGATCGACACTGCCGAGGGGCTTACCGGCCACCTCGGGCTCAGTCGTAAAGGCGAAGGGCATCCTGTCTGTGCGATTGATACAGAGGCAGATAGTCTGCACCGCTACCGCGAGTCTCTTTGTCTGATCCAGTTTGCAGACCGCGACAAGTGCGTCTTAATCGATCCGTTGGCGATCAGTGATCTCTCAAGCTTGGGAGACTATCTCGCAAGTGCCACCGTCTGGATGCACGGCGCGGACTACGACATGACGATGTTTAAGCGCCAGTTCGGTGCTCTGCCCGCAGTCGTATATGATACGCAGATCGGGGCGCGTCTGCTGGGCGTTCGCCGTTTCGGACTCGGTGATTTGGTAAGTCACTACTTCGGAGTGGAGCTATCGAAATCTTCCCAAAAGGCGGATTGGGGGAAGCGTCCGCTCTCGCCGAAGATGGTCGAGTATGCGCTCAATGATGTTCACTATCTCCTAGAAATGGGCGATAAAATCGTGGCCCAGCTCAAGGAAAAGGGTCGCTACGAGTGGTTCGAGGAAAGCTGCCTCGCCGCTCGCCGCCGGGTGCTAGAGCGGGACGACTTAAAAGAAGAAAACTGGCGCATTCAAGGTTCTGGCAGGCTGGAACCTTATGGCTTGGCTTGTCTGAGAGCACTTTGGCATTGGCGCGATGGTGAGGCAAAAACATGGGATCGACCCTCTTTTATGGTAGCACCTAACCGCCAACTTCTTGAGTGGAGTATCGAACTGGATGCAAAAAAACAAATTTCTCTGCCGAATCATTTTCGTCCGGATCGGGTGAAACGTTTTCGGGCGACCTTGGAAATAATCCAAGCCATGCCGGCGTCAGAATGGCCAGAGCGGCCCACTACCAAGCGGAGAAAGCGCGATCGTGATTTTGAACGCCAAGTTGATTCACTGATTCTCCTCCGCGAGCAAGTTGCCACTAAATTGGATATTGACGGGTCATTGATCGCGGCACGTGCCACCTTGGAGTCTCTCGCTGAGGGCGATGTGCAGCCCTCCCAAGTGCTTTTGAGCTGGCAGCGGCGCTGTCTCGGAATGGAGGCTTGAAAGCCCGTCGTTTAGGCGATGATTCCTAGGTTCTGAACCACTTGATTTAAAAGCTTGTTGGATCCTGTTGAAATCCGCCATAAGTAACTCAAAAACAAGCGGTTGTGGATTGATTTAAAGAGCTAAAAAAAGATCCTTTTTCCGACGAAGTTCCTTGTCTCAGATGGCGGAGTTTGGGACCCTCTGGTCGCACCATGTCCGAGACTTTTAACGAGCCACAGAAAGCAGAAACACAGGTCGCTGCGGCGCAGGTTTACGATGCCGCACAAATCGATAAGCTGGAGGGGCTGGATGCAGTTAGAAAGCGCCCCGGCATGTACATCGGCGATCCTGACGAGAGGGGTCTCCATCATTGCGTTTTCGAGGTCTTAGACAACTCAATCGACGAGCATCTGGCGGGATATTGTAGCCGGATTAAGGTCGCCATCCATGTGGACGGTTCGGTGTCAGTCGCCGATAATGGTCGCGGTATCCCGGTGGATATGCATTTGAAATTCGGCATGCCCGCCGTCGAGCTAGTGCTCACCAACTTGCACGCCGGCGGTAAATTCGGCCAAGGTGCCTACAAGTATTCTGGCGGTCTCCACGGCGTCGGAGCGAAGTGCGTCAATGCGCTTTCCGATTGGTTTAAAGCAGAAATCATGCGGAATGGGAAGGTCCACCTCATCGGCTTCGAGCGGGGGAAAACCACCATTCCACTTCACGTCATCGGCGAGGTCGATCCGGGGAAAACTGGGACAATGATCACCTTCTTCCCGGACGCCACTATCTTCGTCGACACCATCGAATTCAAGTTCGACCGCCTCTCCACCCGGCTCCGCGAACTCGCATTTCTTAACCCAGGACTCACCATCGACCTTGAGGACGAGCGCCCTGAGTCGGCGAAAAAAGCCACGTTTTATTATAAAAAAGGCATCGAGGAATTCGTCGCCCAGCTCGGGGAAAACAAAACACTCATCCACGACGAGCCGGTCATCCTGCATGGGAAACGTGCCATTGACCTCGATTATGACGGCAAGAAAACCACCGATGACGTCTTCGCCGATGTGGTCTTCCAATACAACGATTCCTATAACGACCAAATCCTCTGCTTCGCCAACTCCATCCCAAACGGCGACGGCGGCACTCACCTCACCGGTTTCCGCACTGCCCTGACTCGCGGCATCAACCAGTATGCAAAGGTCAATAAGATCCTCAAGGACAAGGACCCAGCCCTCACCGGCGATGACGTCCGCGAGGGTCTGATCGCCATCATTTCGGTGAAAATGCCGAATCCGCGGTTCAGCTCCCAGACCAAGGACAAGCTCGTCAACAGCGAGATCGAGGGCGTGATTTCCTCCATCGTCTATGAGGGTCTGATGCAGTTTTTCGATGAAAATCCCGGCCTTGCCAAACGGATCATCGAGAAATCCGTCAACGCCGCCCGTGCCCGCGAGGCAGCCCGGAAAGCCCGTGAGACGGTCCGTAAGTCTGCCCTATCAGGCGGTGGTCTGCCCGGGAAGCTCGCCGATTGCTCGGAGCGGGATCCGGCCAAGTCGGAACTCTACATCGTCGAAGGAGACTCGGCGGGTGGCTCCGCCAAACAGGGTCGCGACCGCCGCACGCAGGCGATTCTCCCACTCCGTGGGAAGCTCATCAACGTCGAGAAATCCCGCCTCCACCGCGCGCTCCAGAATAAGGAAATCCAGTCGATGATCACCGCCATCGGAGCCGGTATCGGCGATGGTGAGCAGGAAGGTTCCTTCAACATCGACAAAGTTCGATATCACAAAATGGTCATCATGACCGATGCCGACGTGGACGGTTCGCACATTCGCACCCTGCTACTCACCTTTTTCTGCCGCCACATGCCGGCCTTGGTGAAAAGCGGCTACCTCTACATCGCACAGCCGCCGCTGTATTTGGTGAGTCGTAAAAAGCGCCAAGAATATGTGCAGGATAACGACCAGCTCAACCGCATCCTCATCGATCTCGGTGCCGGTGAAGTCGAGCTCCGCACCTTCGACCAATCCAGGAATTTCACTGCTGATGAATTGAAGGTCATCCTCGAAAACCTCTCTTCACTCTCGCGGTTCTCCAGCTCGATTGAGGGGAACGGCGGCAGCTTCAAAAACTACCTTGCAGCGCGTCAGAATGGGATTTTACCCGAGTTTATGATCCGCATCCGCACGGGAAATGACGAGGCTCTCACCTACTTCTCAAAGGAAGCCGATCTCCGCTCCTTCGCAGCGGCCAACCGCGACTTACGTTTGTTTGAAGAAATTCTAACTGAAGAAGAGATCGCAGCTCAAACGGGTCCATCTCGCCGGGCAAATCTTCATGAACTCCATGAGTCTCATGCCATCGCTCGGATATTTTCCCGTCTCACCGAGTGTGGAATCGATACCGGCGTCTTCTTCAATGACGACACCCCAATCTTCGAAATCCTCGAAGGCGACGGCGAGAAGCAAAAGATCACTCCAGTATTCGGTGTGCCGGAAATTTTGGAAAAGGTTCTCGA
>JAYUHS010000041.1:0-38244 GCA_043766715.1 Luteolibacter sp. | reverse complement strand
GCACACGCCTGAACCAGCCGTTCGGCATCCTTTTCCCCGTGATCCTTCCGCACACACTCGGACTTGCTGTGTTTCCGCGCCTTGACGCCTTTCACCTTTTCCACCAAATCTAGCAACCGGTCACGAAATGTTTCCTCTCCCAGATACCAACCGCGCCGCAAGACATCCTGCGCCTTCGGGTCGATTGCTCCGTCGTCATTTAACGCTCGTGCCTCTATATTCCAAGGTGGCAGGGAGATTCCCCGTTTTAAACTCGTTGAGATAGTTAGTAACTGTGTTGCTATGAAGGTTGAGGCGCTTGAAAATAAAGCTTGTCTTTGCCCCCTCATGGCGCATGCGGATGACGAGCAGTTTGATCTTAGTCTTTTCGGAGTGAGAGGGGTCGTCGATAGCCTCGTTGAGATCTTGAATTTCTTGTTCGGTGAGGTGGATTTCGATCATCGCTTGGACGGAGGATGATAGGTGGCAAAAACATCAGGGAACAGATCTGATTTCCACAAATCTTGATGCGCAGCAGAACGAAACGTTGGATATTTTCAGGGTCGCCTCTTATTGTGTTCTCGCAAAATCCGGATGCTTGTGGCATGTCTGTTGAGTGGAGAAATAAGTGCTGGGCTGCTCATTTAGCCAAAAATTGGGTTTTGCGTGGCGCGTTTCCCTGCCAATACTGAGACGCAATTACCTTCGCATGAATACTTACACCAAGCAGCCGCACGCCCGGGAATACCGGCTTATTTTCAAGAACGTGGACCGCGAGGGCTGGGACCCTTCTATCGACTGCTACCTGCGCGACGGCGGCTATGATGACTTGAAAAAGGCGTTTGCGATGCAGCCTAAGGACATCACCGAAGAAGTGAAAAAATCTGGCCTGCGTGGTCGCGGTGGCGCGGGTTTCCCGACGGGGATGAAATGGACCTTCATCCCGCCGAACAATACCAAGCCAGTCTATCTGATTTGTAATGGCGACGAATCCGAGCCGGGTACCTTCAAGGATCGCTACATCCTCCACCAAGACCCCCACCAGCTCGTCGAGGGCATGGTGATCGCTGCCTACGCGGTCGGTGCGAAGGTCGCCTACATTTACATCCGCGAGGAATTTCCTGAAGCTGCGCTCATCGTCGAGCGTGCGATCGAAGAGGCGCGTGCTCACAATTTCCTCGGGAAAAACGTGCTTGGCTCCGGTGTGGAAGTCGAAATCTACGTCCACCGTGGCGCCGGTGCCTACATCTGCGGCGAGGAAACTGGCCTGATCGAGTCGCTCGAAGGCAAGCGCCCCTACCCACGGATCAAGCCACCGTATTTCCCCGCAGCACTCGGCCTCTACATGTGCCCGACCATCGTCAACAACGTGGAATCTCTCTGCCACGTGAAGCACATCATCCGCATGGGTGGTGACGAATACGCGAAACTCGGAGTGGCCAGAAATACCGGCACGCGGATTCTTTGTGTCTCCGGCGATGTGAAAAATCCCGGTTATTTTGAGGTGGAAGTCGGTAAAATCACGATGCGTGAGCTGCTCTACGACCTCTGCGGCGGCCCCAAGGATGGGCGTGAATTCAAAGCAGTCATCCCCGGTGGATCTTCCTCGAAAATTCTGAAATGCGACGAGGTCTTCAAGCTGAAGAACCCCGACGGCAGCACCAAGGATCTCGATTTCTGGGACATCCAGATGGACTTCGACACCCTTGCCGCCTGTGGCTCGATGGCTGGGTCCGGTGGCGTCATTGTCCTCGACGACACCCGCAAAATGTCGTGGGTGTTGAATAATCTGAACGCTTTTTACGCTCACGAATCCTGCGGCCAGTGCACACCATGCCGCGAAGGCTCGACTTGGATGAAGAAAATTTCCGATCGACTCGTGGAAGGCACCGCCAGTCCGTCGGACATCGAAACACTGGAAAGTGTGGCATATCAGATCGATGGCCGGACGATTTGTGCGTTCGGTGAAGCGTCATCTTGGCCGGTGGAAGCGATCATCGGGAAATTCCGCGATGAGCTTCTGGCAGACACGAAATCTTCCAACGAGGCACTTCCCCACCATCCCGAAGCAGAGGCGCAGCGCCGGTTTCTTCAGCCTGCGTAAAACGGCACTTCATCGCTATGAATGCCACTGCTCTGATCGCCCGGGTTCTGCTTGGGACATGGTTTGTTTACAGCGGTGGCATGAAAATTTTCGGCTCGGGCCTCGACCGTTTCACTCACGATGTGGCGAACTATCAGCTCGTCAAGCCACCGTGGGACGCCGTGGCAGCTTACACTGTGCCGTGGCTTGAACTCATCGCAGGGGTTTGTTTGATGCTCGGTATTCTACGGCGGGGGGCGATCCTGACGATTGGCGGATTGGTCGTCGTTTTTTCCATTTCCGTCGGCTGGGCATGGTCCAAAGGCCTCGATATTTCCTGCGGCTGCCACGGGGGCGACGCGCCGATCCAATATTGGAATAAGGTGGCAGAGTTCACGGGGTATTTCCTGCTCCTCGGCTGGTTGTGGTGGCGGGAAGCGCGGCAAGGCCAAATGAAGACGCTCTGAAGGGATGGACTCCGAACGAAGAGGTTGAACTTCCTGCCTGACACCGTCACTTTGCAGACATGCGCTTTGCGGATCGGCTTCAGAAACGAATTGAAATCACAGGTTCACGCCTTTGCGTGGGGCTGGACCCCCGGCCGGGCGACGGTGGGGCGGCATTTGCCCGGAATTTCCTCGAACAAGTCATCGGAGAAACCGCCGTTTGGGCCGCAGCTTATAAGCCGAATATGGCCTACTTCGAGGCGATGGGGATCGAGGGCATCCGCCTGCTAGAAGACCTACTCGCGAAGATGCCGGAAGACGTCCCGGTGATTCTGGATGCGAAGCGCAGCGACATCGGCGAGACGCAGAAATACTATGCGCAGGGTTATTTCGCCGGTTGGAACGTGGATGCCGTGACGCTCAATCCATTTCTCGGCTATGACTCCATCGAGCCATTCCTCGATTGGGAAGGGAAAGGGATTTACCTGTTAGCCGTGACTTCCAATCTGGGTTCTGCGGATTTCCAACGTCAGAAACTGGCAGATGGGCGGTCGGTTTTCGAACTCGTGACAGCCCTCGGCGAGCGGGCGAAAGAGGAGGGCCGCGCCACCGACGTGGGCTACGTGGTCGGACTCACAAACGCGGCGGATGTCTTGGAGAAAATCCCTAATGCGCCCCTTCTCGTCCCCGGTCTGGGTGCCCAAGGTGGCGACCTCGCATCGCTTGCCGCCGCCGCTCGCACCGTTCCAGATGTGATCAACGTTTCCCGGGGAATTCTCTACGCAGCGGACGAACGCGGCTTCGGCGCGAGGGCGCGTGAGTGGGCGGAAAAAATCTCGGCTGCTTATGGGAAATGAGTAGGTTTCCGATGCAAGCCGTCGCCCCTTTCGCTAGTATTTAGAAAAATTGTGGAAAGCGAACCGCCTTCATCCATCCATCTAGCCGCAGCGAGGTATTCTGGCTTGCTCCCTCACAAGGGCTGGCCGAAACGAAATTTCCGTTTCCTCAGACATCGCATCGTTCCGGGGATTTTCCGTCGGGTGGACGGCGCGGTATCAGCTCCAGTGCTCGCACCGCCGGACCCAGACAAGGTGCGGATCACATGGATCGGCCATGCCTCGTTTTTCGTGCAATTCGCCGGGCACTCGGTGATCGTCGATCCGAATTGGGCGAAATGGCATGGTCCGGTGAAGCGTCAGCGCAAGCCAGGCCTCGATCTCCACGGCTTGCCCGAGGTGGATCTCGTGCTCGTGACCCACGCGCATTTCGACCACCTTCACAAGCCGAGCTTAAAAATCCTCCAAGCTCGCGATGGCATCGTCGTCCCGCGTGGTAGCGCTTCGTTAGTCAAGCGCCTAGGATTTCCTGCGATCCATGAGATGAAGATTTGGGAGACGTTAAATTTCGATAAACTGGAGATTATCCACACGCCGTCTCACCACTGGGGCGCGCGGTTCATTCACGACACGCACCGCGACTACGGCGGCTACATCGTCCGTGCCGGTGGGAAAAGCGTCTTCCACTGCGGCGATAGCGCCTACTTCGACGGCTTCAAGGAAATCGGCGAGCGCTACGAGATCGACGTCGCGCTCATGCCCATCGGGGCCTACGAATCGCCGAGCGGGCGTGATGTGCACATGAATCCAGAAGAGGCCGTGCGAGCCTTCGCAGATCTTGGGGCGAAGGCGCTGATACCGATGCATTATGGGACTTTTCCGCTAGGAAATGAACCACAAGATGAGCCTGTGGAGCGTCTGTTAAGAGAAGCAGACCGCCTCGGCATTAGCGACCAAGTGCTAATCCCAGAGGAAGGTGTCGGCATCGAATGGTGGTGAATCTTTTCGGGAACAAATGTTCATTTCATGTATCCTACGAGCATGAACCGCCGATTCGCCCTTTCGCTACTCCTCCTCATTCCTACACTCGCCTCCTGCGAGCCAGAAAAAGTCATGACTGAAAAAGATAAACAAGCTGCCAAGATGCCTACCGTTCCTGCAGGAGCCGAGGTCGTCACTCTGGGTGCCGGATGTTTCTGGTGCATCGAAGCCGCCTACAAGCAGCTCGATGGCGTGATCTCTGCCACCTCCGGCTACATGGGCGGCTCCAAGAAAAATCCGACCTACGAAGACATCTGCAGTGGCTCAAGCGGTCATGCGGAAGTAGTGCAGGTCGTCTTTGATCCGAAGAAAATCACCTCTGAAAAGGTCCTCGCTTGGTTCTGGGACCTACATGACCCGACCACGCTCAATCGCCAAGGCAACGACGTAGGCGATCAATATCGCTCGGTCATTTTCTATCATTCCGAAGAACAAAAAAAGATCGCAGAAGCCTCGAAAACCGCTGCCAAGCCGAACTTCAAGGATCCCATCGTCACCGAAATTACCAAAGCGTCCGAGTTCTACCCGGCCGAGAATTATCACCAAGACTACTACAAGGAAAACAAGTCCAAGAACCCGTATTGTCGGTTTGTCATCGAGCCTAAGTTGAAGAAATTGAAGCTCGACCACTGATCTAGCGAGGATCGCGAAACGGCTAGAATCCTTTAGTTTTCTTGACAATCTGGGGGTGGGAGTGAGCTTCACCCCACAGAAAATGGCGAAGCGATCCATATCAGGGGTAAAATTGACCCGCTTGGAGGCCCGGACTCGGGTCATCCAAGGAGCGGGCCGCGTCACGTTGGTCGGGTTTTGCGTCGCTATCGGATTCGTCGTGGTCGCTACCGCATTTCCCCAGCGGCGCGAGTTAGAGAAGCTAGAGGCGAAATTGCAACTGGCGAAAGAACGCGAATCCAGCATCCTCGCCGACCGTGAATATCACCAGATTGAATATCGTGCGCTGAAGGAAGATCCTACGTTTCTGGAAATCCACGCCCGTGACCGGCTCGACTATTATCGTACGGGCGAGCGTATTTTGAAATTCCGTGCTGACCCGTGATCGATCTGTCTCTGTGCAATGCACGGCGGTGTGACTTAAAATAACCGCCCCGAGCTTATCCCACCAAATCGCCGATGGATCCGAAATCCGGCGAGAAAAGGCGTTTATAAGTGCGTGCGGCATAGCCATCGGTCATGCCAGATAGAAAATCGCACACCAGCCGCGCCCGCGTTGATTCATCTGGAGCCGCTTCGATTTCCGCCGCCGTGTCGGCAGGTAGCAGTTGGAAGTCCTGCCCGTCGATGGTTCCCTGCGCGATGTAGCGCTCGCCGAGCACCTGCCATAATTGCCGCAGCATCCGGCTGCCTTTATGCTCAAGTTGCTTCAGTTGAGGCGAGAGAAAGACGACCTCGAAGGCGAGGCGCTTGAAGAGTCTCGACTCAGTTTTCACGGATTCTTCGATTGCAAGCCGATAGCGGTAGCGGTTCGTGGCTCCACTCAGGAAATTCACATCGGTGACTAACGATGTGGACTGGATGTATTTCCCGATCCGTTTCCCCACGAACGGATCGACGCGTTTCCGCCGGATGGCCCCCATCAGATCGCCGAGGGGTGAGCCTTCTGCCGTGGATTCACCGTGTTTTTCCGCCCATGCTTCGATCTTCTCGATATTGAGGAAACCGGCGCGGACGCTGTCGGATAGATCATTGAGCGAGTAAGCCGTGTCGTCTGCCCAGTCCATCAATTGACACTCGATGGACTTAAACCGATCTCGCACTGCGCCCGGAGTGAGTTCGAGCGGGAAATCAATGCCGCCCATCGCCCAGTCGAGGTGGGCGTGTTGATCGTCGTAGATGAAGTGGTGCTCGGGCTGATTTCCGAGTTCCGTCCACAGCGATTTATACTTCAACACACCATCCAAGAAAGCACGCGTCGGGTCCATGCCACTGCGTCTTGCAGAAAAAATCCGCTCGGTGAGTAGGCGCAGAGTTTGGGCATTCCCCTCGAAGCCACCGTGGTCCCGCATCAGATAGTTCAGCGTCCGCTCACCCGCATGGCCGAACGGCGGATGCCCAAGATCGTGCGAAAGACAGATCGCCTCCACCAAGTCCGGATCGATGAAAAAATCTTCCGCCAGCGGTCCATCCGCACGGCTCTTGAGCCAGTAGGAAATCGACTTACCGATCTGTGCGACCTCGAGCGAATGCGTCAGCCGCGTCCGATAGAAATCATACTCTCCGCTCCAGAAAACCTGAGTCTTGTTTTGTAAACGCCGGAACGTCGGCGTGTGCAGCACGCGGTCGCGGTCGATTTGGAAGGGAGTTCGATAGTCGCTGTCACAGGCACCTGAGCGCCTCGCCATGTCAAAAGCCCCGTAAAAGCGGTTTAGCATGAGGAGAGAATGAAATTTCCGGGGCAAGCCCGCAAACTTTTCCTCACGGCTCATCCCGACGTTCGACTGGGTGTGCCTGTGCCGATTTTCCTCATACCAGAGAGCGGTGCCCTCCTGTTCAGCGGGGAAAAGTGGTGATTGACGCAGGGGCTTATGAGTGGACCTTCAAGTTCCCAATTAAAACGATTCAGCGATGATTACGGAACCCGTCGAAACCACAGAAGCTTGGATAGAAGTCGGACGGTATCCGACCTTGGAGCAAGCCTATGAGCATGGCCTAGTGATCCTTGCGATGGGCGAATCATGCCGGGTGAGCGATACCGAGATTCCGGGAGAATACGAGCTGGAAGCTGAATTACAGCCCGCACCGAGCATCAGCAAAGAGCTCGACCTATATAAACAAGAAATGGCGCGACACACAGTCCCGCAGCCTCGTGATCAAGAGCGGCACCTCTACCCAGCGGGCGGGTGGATGACCGCGCTCTGGGCGCTGGCGCTGATCGGCGTTTTTTACTGGCAGGAACAAGATGCCTCGCTGGTAGATCGCGCAGCGTCATCAAGCATCGGTCTAGTTAGACAAGGCGAATGGTGGCGTCCATTCACTGCGCTGTTTCTCCACGCAGATCTTGCGCATTTAGCGGGCAATTTAGCATCCGGGATTGTTTTCGGCACCTTGGTATCAAGATCGCTTGGATCCATGTTAGGTTGGGCGCTTATTCTTGGCAGTGGAGCGGTGGGGAATGCCTTGGTCTCGCGTTTGACCTACCCTGAGGTCTTCGTTTCGCTTGGCGCCTCGACCGCAGTTTTCGCCGCCTTGGGAATTCTATCGGGGATCGGGGTCATGGAAACGCTGCGCGAGCGGGCAGTGTTGCCGTGGCTGAGAATTCTCGCCCCGCCGCTCGCCGGACTGGTGTTGCTTGGCTGGCTGGGCGGCGGAGCTGGGGGAAATACGGACGTCCTCGGACACATTTTCGGATTCGGTACCGGCATGGTTGCAGGGGTGACCACCGCTGCCGTGGAGGCTAGACGCGCCTAAGATCTTCGTCCCACCACCCCGTGCACCCAGCGGAATTCTTCGTCGGGATGAATCGGGTTGCCAGTCGGTTGACTTTTCCAGCAGCGCCCGCCATACCCGGTCCATGTCGTCAGCCTTGCCGCCAAAACCCCGCATTATTGGGCCGAAAGTCCGGATCTGCATCGTCGCCTCGAAATACAATGAGCAATTTACCGACGCTCTAGTCGAGAACGCCATCGAAGAACTCGGCGAACTGGTGCCGCAGGGCCGCGTCGATCTCATCCGCGTGCCCGGCGCTTTTGAAATCCCAGTCATCGTCGCTTCCATCCTCGAGCGGGATCCTCCGGCGTGCATCATCGCCCTCGGCTTGATCATCCGCGGCGCGACGGAACACGCCGATCTCGTCGCAAGTTCCGTGACCGAAGCGCTCCAACGGTTAGCCGTCGAGTCCCTGCGGCCGGTGATTCATGAAGTTTTACTGGTCGAGGACGAGAAGCAGGCTTACGCACGCTGCATCGGAGCGCAGTTGAACCGTGGCAAGGAAGCCGCACGGGCCGCTGCGGCGATGATTGATATTTTCCAAGAACTCGACCGATCCATGCCCCGCAACTCCATCCATAAAAAGCATCGTGCTTAGCCGCCGCCACATCCGCGAGGCGGTCGTCCAGTTTCTCTACTGTGCGGATCTGGAGGGAGGGGCAAATCCCGCCGAGCTGCGCGGCCCGTTCTGGGACTTCGTCACGGAGTCCGACCGCCGGAGCCTGCAAATCGCGACATTCCGCACCGTCCATCACCTCGCCCACGGACGGGAAGGACGGCTGGTGGAATTCGTCGAACGCCTCGCCACCGCAGATGCCTTCTTGTCTGCTTGGCCTCAAGCGGAAGTCCTCAAACTCGAGCTCAAGCGCATCGCCGAAATGGAATCTGGCTGGAGCACCTCGTTCGCCAAGTTAGAACGCCTGCCAAAGGACGACGACGACGCCTCCGTGGCCGAGAGTTTCAGCGAGGCGCTGGACCAGTTTTTCCGACTGGACCGCGATCTTGCGCTGGCACGCCTGCGGTTTTTCCAAGGCATCGAAGATTTCCCTGCCCTGCGTGGCCAGCTCGAAGCGGTGACGGCTTCCATCCGCCGCTTACAACGGATTTCCGACCGCTTGCGAATGGTCGAGGAACCGGAAAAATTTCCCGAACAAGCGGACCTCGCCCGGCTCCGAGATTCCAAGGCAGAAATCGGCACGCTGCGCGAAAAGTCGGATGAGTTAGTCGATGCCATTCTCGCGAAAAAAGAGCGGATCGATGAAATGCTGGCCGCTGTGGTCGAGAATTTCGCCCCCGAGCGGATCGATCCCGTGGACCGCGCGATCTTGCGGCTCGGCACCTACGAACTTCTCCACGCCGGGACTCCACCGAAAGTTGTGATGAACGAGGCGATCGAGCTGGCGAAACGATTTGGCACGACCGACTCCCGACGATTCGTCAACGGCGTCTTAGATAAAATCGCCAAGCAAGTGGCCGAGCCGTCCGAAACTAACGACGTTTTATAATTGGTAAGTCCTGCGCCTGCCGTCATAAGCCGTCGCGAGACTTCCCCGCCATGCGCTATCCGACCGAATTCCAACAAAAAACTCTGTGGAACGCTGCCACCGGAGTTTCCATCCTTGTCCTCGGAGCGTTGCTCGTCGGGCTGATTTGGCTGCTCGGCTATGTCTTTGGATTTCTCCAACCGGTGCTCGTGCCGTTGGTCGTGGCCGGCATCATCGCTTACGTGCTCGATCCCGTGGTGCGCTTTTTTGAAAAACGTGGGATGAGCCGCATGTGGGCGGTGGTGACGCTGTTCCTCGGGATTTTAGCAGCCGTCACCCTGCTCGTCGCTGCCGTGCTGCCGGGGATCCAACGCAGCCAAGGAGCCCTCCGGGAATTCCTCAACAAGCGCCCTTCGGCGAGCCAAAACTCCACGCCGCAGACGGCTGCGGGAGATTCCGAGCACCTCGCTCCGGCACTCGCCCGCTCGCTCGACGACCTCCGCACTCGCAATAAGGGCGGCATCATCGGCTGGATGCTCACCGAAACGGACGACCAAGGAAATCCCCTCCCCGCCGTCGCCACTCCCGCCGAAGCAGCGACGCTGGACGACTTCGCCCACACTCGCGGCGGACGGATGCTGGTGGAGAACCTCGACGTAATTTTCAAAACCGGGCGAAATTGGCTGACCGCTGGATCGACCAAAGTTTTCGGCTTTCTCGGCCTGCTGCTCGGCATGATCATGGTGCCGGTTTATTTGTTCTTTTTCCTCAAAGACTCGGCATCCATCCGTAGAAAATGGCACCACTACGTGCCGCTCAAGGCCTCACGCTTCAAGACCTCACTGGTGGAAACGCTGCAAGAAATCAACGGCTACTTGGTTTCGTTCTTCCGCGGCCAAGTGCTGGTGGCCGCCATCGACGGGATACTGGTGGGCATCGCGCTGACGATTTTCGGCCTGCCTTATGGACTACTCATCGGGGTGTTCATGGCCATCCTCGGGGTGGTGCCCTACATCGGAAATATCCTCTGCCTCGTCCCGGCCTGCATCATCGCGTATCTCCACGCGCAAGGCACCGCGCCGTTCGGCATGGGGCCATGGGCTTATGTCGGCTGCGTTTTGGGAATCTTCGTGGTCGTCCAGCAAATCAACTCGCTCGTAACCGCCCCGAAAATCGTTGGCGACTCGGTAGGCCTGCATCCGCTCACGGTGATTTTCTCGATGCTATTCTGGTCGCTGGTGCTCGGTGGATTCGTCGGTGCGCTCCTGGCCGTGCCACTCACCGCAGCGGTGAAAGTGCTATTCCGCCGCTTTATCTGGGAGCGGCAACTGAGGGACGCGCCCGAGCACGAGCCACTCCCAGAGCCTGAACCGGGATAATTCTTACTTAGGAAACCCTTGCGGCGAGACGCCACAACCACCTGCGCGCGTCCTACCTTCCCAAACGGCCTTCGATGGCCTTGCGGGCCTGCTCCAGCAGAACCTTCAATTCCGGATCGTTCCCGGGAACTACCGCTGCCAAGACTGGCAGACTATCAGCACCGCCCACTTTGCCGAGTAGCCGGATGGCGGAGTAGCGGGCCATCCCGGAAACCTGAGGCATCCGGCGGATCAAGGTGGCCTCCACCGGACTCCCGAAGTTTCCATAAACCGACTCCCACCCCATGGAATCTTTGAGCCAAAGCTCGTCGAGGATCGGAATGGCATCGAGGACCTTTTCCTTGACGACCAACTCCATAATCTCAGTCGGCACCGGATCGTTTTCCGCCTGCATTTTCTTCACCACTTTCAGCGCCGCCTCCCCTGCCGGTCCGGGCTTCTCGGACCAAACGGCAAGCGCCCGACAAATGTTATTTTTGAAATCCACCTCGTCATCCAGCAGCAGAGCGATCAACCGCCGGGTGATGTCGATGCGGTAAACTTTCGGTTCCGCTTCCGCTAACCGCTGCACCGCCCGCTTGACCCGGTCTAAGTCGATGCTGTCCAGCTCCCGTTTGTTTAAATCATAAAATGCCGGGTCGTCCTTCTTCGAGAGCTTCTCAATCGGGCCCTCGATGAAAATTTCATTCCGCACGGTCACCTCGATGACTGAGAGCTCCGGATAGATCTTCTCCGTCTTCCCCAGCAAGCCCACCACATCCGCCAGTTCTTGGAGCGTCTGGGTGACACCCGTGACCACGAATAAATAATCTCCGCCATCCCGTGGATAGAAATGGGAGGCGCGGTCCGCTTGGGTGGACCGGATCACGTAGTCCTGCACCAGATAGCGGTTACTGCCATTCAAGCCACGAATCCAAAGCCCCACCGCTCGTTTGGTTCCCCCGACGATCGCGAGCCGATCAATTTCCGCCGCCAGCGGCCCAGTGCCGATGCGTGCTTTCAGCGCCGTGATCGCCTTATCCTCCACCGGTTCTCCGGGCAGGTGGCCACCGACTAACCCGTCATCTGCCTTCACCACTGCCACCTCACGAGGAACTTGGACCGATCCGGCGGTAAAAATGAACGGGAGCCCCATCACTCCACCGCCCAGAAGGATTCCCACCACCAGTGCTTTCAGTCGCCCTTTCGGATTTGCATATAAAAGCATCAGGATGCCCAAAACACTCACGAACCCCGCCACCAGCAGCCGGTCGCCCAGCACCATGCCATCCAGCAGCCCGCCACGGCTCGCGCCAAACATCAACAACAGCGCCATGATCAACATCCCCGCCACCCCAACCACCCCCGCGATGATCCGCTGCGGAGACACCGGCTCAAGAACGGCCGGGTCCGGCATATTATTGTAACGAATCGGCTGCACGCCAATCAGTGACTCCCCTCCCGCCAGTGGCACCCGCTGGAACCGGTTGAGCGCCGGATTACTCCGCTCCCCGGGGTAAAATTTCCGCCCCCGCACGATCACATCGTCCTCGATCCGGAATCGGTGTTCGCAGCCACCACACTCCACCGTGCGTTCGCGAAGATCTTCTCCGACCTTAAATCGCTGCCCACACGAAGGGCAACGGATCAGTAACAGCAAGTCGTCTGGATTCGGGTGGGACATATTAGATTCCCGAAACCTGATGAAATTTGAAAAGATTGCAACCCCAAGCATCGCACCGAGGTTCGACCTCTGGCTTGCTCAAATCTTGAAGATTCGACCACCAATCCTGAGGATTCGGGCACGCATCTTGAAGATCGGAGCACGCATCTTGAAGATTCAGACACAAATCCCGAGGATTGGAACACGTATCTTGAAGATTTGAACACGAATCCTGAGGATTTGAACACGGATCCTGAAGATTTGGGCCCCAATCATCAAGATGGGAACACGAATATCGAGGATACGGGCCGAAATCCTAAGGATCGGAACAAGAATACAGGGTTCGCAAGCAGGAATGTCGCGGATCCCGGCACGAATCTTGAGGTGCCGAACACCCTCACACCATTCACCACCCACGCTCTAAGGCCTCTTTAGCGGCGACTCGGTTGAGAACCTCCGAGCAGCTCTGCCAGTTGATACTGGCGATCTGGTTGTATTTCGCCTCGAACGGATGCTTCTCTGGCACGGCGTCGATGGTTTCAACGGCCTTGCGTTCGTCGCCAAGGGCAGCAGCAATCCAAGCCGCTTCGAGCGGTGTCCGGGATCTGGCCGAAGAGGTCGTGAATGTGCTTGAGGCGGGTGGCGAGCATCTGGTGGACGCGGTCCTCGATGGAGTCCCGGTAGCGCATGTTGAAAACGTAAACCGTGTCGCGCTTCTGGCCGATGCGCTGGATGCGACCCTTACGCTGCTCAAGGCGAGTCGGGTTCCACGGCAGGTCGAGATTGATGAGGGTGCCGAGGCGTTGGAGGTTCAGTCCTTCACTGGCGGCGTCGGTGCCGACGAGGATTTTAATTTCACCGTCGCGGACGAGTTGCTTGAGATCCTCGCGCTCGGCGGGCTGGCGCTCTCCGCCGCGGTAGTAGGCGGAACGCCCGCTGCCGGCGTAGAGGCCGATCAACTCGTCGGGCAGCGCCTCCTTGCTGAGTTTAGCGGCGAGCCACTCGGCAGAGTCATAGTATTGGGAGAAAACCATGCAGCCAAGGTTCTTCCATGGCAGGGCTTCCGCCTCAGGATTGCCTTCGGTCAAAAGGCGATGCACGACGCGGTATTTCGGGTCTTCAGATTGGTTGCTTTCCAGCGCGAGCACGTAGCTTTCCAACAAGGCGCGCTCGGCGGGTGATAGCGTTTTGAAATCATCGCGCTTCGGTGGGTCGTCTTCATCCTCGTCTTCGTCTTCGATTGAATCCCAGCTCTCCAGCATCTTGCGCGCGGTGGAAATGCCGGCCACCACACTGCTGCCCGCGCGGCGGAGCAAGAGGGTCTTCAAGAATCCCGCGCCCTTGCGGTTCCGTGCAATGGCAGCGCAAAAATCTTCCGCCAGCTTATAGGCCTCTTTCAGATACGGTGAAAGTTCCACCGCGCCTTCGTCGCCCTCACCAAGGAGCTTCACGTGAACCGGATCGAGGTAAGGCTGGTTGGTCTCCGGATCTTTCTCTGTTTCCAAGAAATCCCGGGTGCGACGGATGATGTGACGCAGGAACGGATTGTGTTCGCGGCCGAAGCCCGGCTTGAGGCGTTCGAGGCGCGAGCGGTCAGGAGCCTTGAGTTTTTCGATGTCGCTGCCGTTGCAAATCCCGTGCTCGTCTACCCATTGCTTGCCGTCCCACACGGCGGAAGGCATGCCGAGCAACTTGTCCATTTCGTCCTGCCACTGCCAGAGCAGCGGCTTCGGCGCGATGATCAGGACCGGCTTCTCGCCCCATAGCGCCATCAACATCGCCGCCATCGCTAACTGGATCGTTTTCCCGAGGCCCACCATATCCGCCAGCACATAGCGGGCACCGAAGGGTGTGCGGTGCGCATCGTAGGCAAGCTTGGTGAAATACTTCTGGTGCGCCCAGAGTCCGTATTCGCGGCGATACACCGGGGTCTCGACGATGGCCCCAGCGGCATCGCCCTCTTCCTTCCATGCCGCTACCGAGCCGAAAACTTTCCGTTTGGAAAGCCGCTCCACGTCCTCGACCACTGCTTGCGCCAGTGGGAACGCATCCGGGTGGCCCCACAGCGCATCGAACTCATCTCGAACCCATTGGATGGAATCTGGATCTTCGTCCTCCCACACGAGTTCGAAGTTTCTACGCCAAGCGGTCTTTGATTCATTGGCGCTGCCAAGAAACGAGGTGCAGCGCCCGTCCGCCATCTCAATCACACCGGCCTTGCCGTGGACCAAGCCGAAGGCGGAGTCCGGGAGGACTTTAACTTCCAGTTTGCCGCCATTGAGAAACCGAAAAAGCCGCTCAAAGCGGTTCGCTCCTTTCTCCGCCATGCGCTCGGGATCATTGCGGCACCACTCCCGTCGCATTGCCATCGCGGCGGCCCGTGCGGATTTCACGTCGTCCGGGTCCAGCTCCGAGTTGCAGATGATCCGCGCCTTGCCAGACATCGATTCCAATTCCTCCCCGGCGACCTCCAAGATGGACGAGGAAAAGTAGCCTGCAATGCGGTCATAGCTGCGGGCACCGCGCAAGCGTTCCGCGAGGAAGGATTTTCCCAAGGACGGGACGCGGCGGGAGGAGTGGCGGTGCATGGGAGAGAGAAAGATCGTGAATACGGAATATCTCGATCAGGGATGCGGAGTGATGGTCAGGATCGTGATCTGTTTCTGGCCCGGGCCGTAGTGCCAGAAAATCCGCCATGCGGCGGGCGTCTTGTTCTCGGCATAGGCTTCGAAAACCTCCTCGCCGCCGGGGCCTTTGAGCGAGCTGAATTTGTGGGTATTGAGGCCGGGGTGGCGGGGATTGGTTTCCAGCAACCCCAGCGCCTTACGCACAGCTTTCAAGCGCTTGGCTAGCCCGGCATTCGCCTCAAGAGCGTCGAGATCCGCGTCGGCCCGGGGCGTGAAAAGCAATTCGAAGGTCACGGGTCAGTCGATTTCTTCGTTGGCAAACTTGGCGAAGCTGCCACGCGTGCGGACCTTGCCTTGGACGGATTGTTCCAAACCTTCGCGCACGGCGGTCAGGGCGGATGGGTTCTCAAACAGCCACTTTTCCCGGGCCGGGATCTCCGCGTAGGGTTCGAGAATGATGCGCCCGTCCGCGTCTAGAGTTGCTTGGAAACTACTCACGCCACGGGCCAGCCGACCCAAGGCAATGCGCCCCTTCGAGTCGGGACGGATGGTAAGTGCCTTTATCATGGTGACATCCTGTCACGGGCGGAAAAAAGCTCAAGTGGGAAAATGCCTATTTCCCACCTTGCCTCATCCGCACCTTCAAGGTTTGACCTTCAGTCCTTCTGCCTTCGCGGCCTTGCGTTGGCGCTCGTCGAAGCTGAGAAACGTCTCCGCCTTTAGTAAAAGCGCAGCAGCCACGTGCATCAGATCGAGGCTGCGGGTGCCGAGGCGGGCGCTGTGGCGGTCTGCGAGTTCGTAGGATTTCACAAAAAGCTCGGAAGCGGGGACTGGCGTGATGGTGAAAATCCCGTTCGCCACGTCTTCAAGAAACAGACGCTTCTTGAGCGCCGCGTCGCCTGCCGTGAGTTCCCCCCGGAACACCGCCAGATGAAGCGCGTTGCGGAATTCGAGCTCGCCAAGCTGCGACAAACGGACCGACGCGGTCTGTCTGGCCATCAGCGCTGCGGCTTGGGCGCTGGTGGCTTCTTCTTTGTAGAGGGTGACCACAAACCCGGTATCGGCATAGGCATTCATCGGTCGCCGCGGTCGTATTCCACCACGCTGGAAAGTCCCTTGCCGGGCTTCTCATTGGGAAAATGTTGGCGCAGGCGGACAAGGAAATCCGGCATGGCCAATGGGGTAGAGGTTTCAGGCTCGATCGGCTCCAAGCGGGCGAACGGCTTGCCCGAGCGGGTGATTTCCACGCACTCACCCTCCTCGATCCACCGGGCCACAGTGGGGAAGGAATTGCGGAGGTCACGGATCGATGCTGATTTCACAGTGAGACCAATTTGTATCACGCCCACTGCCGCGTCAACGATGATTCACCAAGCCCGAACTTGGAACACGGCGTGAGGATTGGCGGTGCATCTGTTGGGGCAGATCGTGGATACGGAATGTCCCGATCAGGGATGCGGAGTGAGGGTCAGGATTGTGATCTGGGTTTGGCCCGGGGCGTGAAAAGCAGTTCGAAGGTCACGGGCCAGCCGACCCAAGGCAATGCGCCTCTTCGAGTCGGAACGGATGGTGAATGCCTTTATCATGGTGACATTCTGTCACGGGCGGAAAAAAGCTCAATTGGGATAATGCCTGTTTCCCACCGGATCGAGTCCTTGCCTTCCCGAAATGTAAGGCTAAAGTCCAAAAGTAAGGAATCCGCCATGACACACTCCACCATCACCAGCAAAGGCCAGACCACCTTGCCCGCACCCATCCGCCGCGCCTTGCATCTGAAGGCGGGTGATCGGATTTTGTATGAGATTCAGGGAGATTCGGTGATCATCCGCCCGCAGCCCGGAGCGATGGCGGTCTTCGGTGCTCTCAAGCCACCTGCTGGAAAGACCGGCGTGTCGATTGAGCAAGCGCGCGCAAAATCCCGCGAAGCCCGGGTAGCGGATACCGCGCGGGAGGGTCTGCCATGAAGCCGCTGCTGCTGGATACCAACATCCTGCTGCGCTTCATCACCGGCGAACCTGCCGACCAAGCCAAGGAGGTGGCCGGGCTGGTGGCGGCGGCGGAGGCGGGAAAGGTGCGGCTCGCAGTGCTTCCCATGGTGCTCGCCGAGGCGGTGTTCGTGCTTACCGGCTTTTACGAACATCCCCGATCGAAGGTCGCGGAGGTGCTTTCCCATCTCATTTCCTCCCCCGGATTTCAGAATGATGAACCCGAGCGCATGCTTCACGCCCTCAGGCTTTTCGGTGCGGGCAAACTGGATTTCGTGGATTGCTATCTGGCGGCGGCGTCCATCCGCGAGGGGCGCACTCTGGTTTCCTTCGACCGGGATCTGGCCAAACTCCACGCCATCAGCGTGCAAAAACCCAGGGACTGCTTGTAAGGTTTTCAATGATCATTCTCCAGCGCCCCGGCTAGGAGAGCGGCGGCTTGGGAGTCGGCTTGCTAGGTGGGGAGGCTGAAGAGGGTGTCAGATATGTTGGGTGAAATTTTCGATTGGAGTAAGTGCTCGCCGCTGCATCCCTCGCAGCAGCTTGATCTCTAAATCCTCTTTACTTTCAGAGACTTATCGGTGATTCGCAGGACGTGTGATTTTTCTCATGAAACTATATTCCTATCTGAAAGTGATGGCGGCGATTAGTGCGGGTGCACTGGCATCTTGCGCGAGCCAACCGCAAACCCCAAAGCCTGCCGTCGTTGGTGCCGTTCGCCCGGACAACTCGGTTTCCGGGCAGGTTTTTGCCGCCGTGAATGCCTACCGGCGGAGCCACGGCGCGGCAGAACTTCAGCGCCATGCCGGGCTGGATCGCCTCGCCCAAGCGCATTGCGAATACCTGCGCCAGAACCGGGGCAAGTTCGGAATTTACGGGAAAAATGTCAGCCATCTCGGGTCCGAGGGCCGGGCACTGGTGGCTCGCGAACGCTACCACATGCTCAATTCCAGCGAGAATGTCGCTTCGATCAAAACGACCAAAAATGAGGTGACACCCGCACTGGTGAGGTTGTGGACGAATTCTAAGGACCACGAGAAAAACCTCCTAAGTTCGTGGACTCACACCGGCGTGGGCGTGGTGATCGATGACGACGGCACGGCATTTTCTACGGAAATTTTCGCCACGGTCAGTAATTCGCAGATGGCGACTCGCCAACGCTTCTCGGGATTCTAAGACTCGCTGATGCCGGATTTAGCATTCGAGATTGCACTTCAGAATCGCGGCCTGCGGCGGATCGCGGGGATCGATGAGGCGGGTCGCGGGCCGCTGGCCGGGCCTGTGGCGGCTGCCGCAGTGATTTTGCCACCGAATTTTTCCTGTGCTGGGCTGGATGATTCTAAAAAAATCAGCGCGGCGAAACGGGAGGTCCTTTACGAGCGGCTCACCACCGATCCAGAAATTTTCTGGACCGTGGCGACTGCGGATCGGGAAGAAATCGACCGACTCAACATTCTGAAGGCCACTCACTTAGCGATGTGGCGGGCGGCGGAAGCCTTGGATCCGCTGCCCGACCACTGCCTCATCGACGGGCTTCCAGTGAAAAATTTCCCGCTACCGCACGATGGCATCGTCAAGGGGGATGGCTTGTCGCTTTCTATCGCTGCGGCCAGCATCATTGCGAAGGTGACGCGGGATCGAATCATGCGCGAGCTCGACCGGGAGTTCCCCCAATTCGGCTTTGCGAAACATCAGGGATATGGCACCAAGGCACACCTTGAAGCGCTTCGGAATCACGGCCCTTGTTGCCATCATCGGCGCTCGTTTCAGCCGGTCGCTCAACTCTCGCTGCCGTTTGACGCAGCCTGACGGCTCCTACCGCGACCGAATCTGGCTGGGAAACTACGGTGAACGGGTGGCCGCTGCTTGGCTGAGGTCTCAAGGTTGTAAGATTTTAGCGAAAAATTATCGCGGCCCGCGAAAAGGTGAGGTGGACATCATCGCCCGGGATCGCAAGTTGCTGCTATTCGTGGAAGTGAAGACCCGGCGCGAGGGCAGTAAAATCCGCGGGCTGGATGCGGTGGGGAAAGACAAGCAGGCGCTGATCGAGCGCGGGGCGAATTCTTGGCTCAAGCGGCTGGGCACCCGAGATGTACCATGGCGCTTCGACGTCATCGAAATCACCGTGAAGGATGGCGAAAAACCGCGGATCAACCACGTCAGAGACGCCTTCTAGTCCACGGGATCCTCCTTGCGGGGCGAACGGTCCCCGCCCACTCTCCGCCAGCGAATTCATGGAAAAATTTTCGGACTCAATGGCGTGGCTGGCGAAGCCCGACGGCAGTGTGGTAGTCGGCCACGGACCTTTTACCGAGTCCGCCGAGCCAGAGGCTGAGGGCGTTTCGTTTTACGTCCAAGACTTCGCGCTGCGGGACGAGCGACCTTGGAAAACTCCGACCCGTTTCGAGAGGATGGATATCTCAGAAATGGCCGCACGTTTTCAAAACGCGCCACCGCTGTCCTGCCAGTGGGATGCGCTGGATGCGGCTCCGTTTTCCGTGGTCTTCCAAGAGGTGATGTCCGCGATCCACGGCGGGACGTTTGAAAAAACCGTCCCCGTCGTCACGGAAACCGGCACCGCCAGCCAATCCGCTGGTGCATGGATCATCGCGGCGATGACCCGGCAAGCCGCCCCGCTTCATTCTTACGGCTGGGTCCACGGGAGTTCGGGTTTCGCCGGGGCCACTCCGGAATTGTTGTTCTCCTTGGCGGGAAACCAACTTGCCACCATGGCTCTGGCCGGAACGGCGAGAAGTGACGATCAAGCGGTGTTCGCCGTGGACGAGAAAGAAATCCGCGAGCACGAATATGTCGCCCAGACGCTCGTCGCCAAGTTACTCAACCTTGGCAGTATCGAGCGGAAATCCCGGGAAATCCTCAATCTCGGCTCCATCGTCCATTTCCTGACGACCATTTCTCTCACCCTAGAATCCCCCCTCACCCCGGACGATCTGCTCCGCCGACTGCACCCGACTCCGGCGCTCGGCCCACTGCCCCGCACCGCAGAAACTCTCGCACGGCTCTTCGATTGGCGGCAGCGCCTCGGCTGTCCATCGGAATTTGGCGCGCCGTTCGGACTCTGGGATCACGGTAAATTCGATGCCGTCGTCGCGATCCGAGGAATCTGGTGGCAGGAGGAAAAGGTGATGTTACCCGCCGGCTGCGGGATCATCGAAGCCAGTCGCCTCGTCAACGAGTGGCGCGAACTCCGACTCAAGCGCGAGGCGGTCAAGCAATTCCTGCTGTCCAAGTGACTAAACCTCAGTTAGCCCGGCAGGTGGTCGGTGCAGTATTCCTCACCATCTTGGCCGATGCGGAATTCCAACTGCGGATCTGATACATCCGTTTTCTTGCAGGCAGCGCAGGTGTGGAAGGCTTCACGATTTGGGGATTTCCCGGCGGTGAAGCGCTTTTTCCGTTTTCCCGCCTCGATGACCCGAGCGGTGCCACGGAGTGCAGGGAGCGCGGCCCAGAGTAGATAGTTCGCATAACCCACCAGATAGAACGGGAAGAGGATCGGCTTAGAAACTGCGGTGAGCAGCACCATGGCACCGGCGAACATCCCAAGGAACCGGACCTGCACCGGGATGATCATGAAAAGCATGATTTGCACCCGAGGAAATAACGTCGCGAAGGCAAGGAAGGCCGCCCCATACAGCACAGTGCCACTGGCTGGGATGGCGACCGGGTAGATGAAGTTCATGACGAGCACGCCGATGATTCCCATATAATAGAACAGCGAGGTTTTAAAACTCCCCCACGCCCCTTCCAGTCCGTCGCTGACCATGAAGACGAAGCTCACGGCGAAAAAGAGGAACACCAAGGTGATGAGCGAGACCCTGCCGAACTGGGAATTCGCGAAAAACATGGTAGCGACGCGCCAGATTTCTCCGGAAAGGATCTTGGAACGGTCGAACTCAAACAAGTCACCGAGATCCGGCCGGAACATTTGCAGCACGAAAACCAAGACGTGAAAAAGCGCGTAGTAGCGGAGGAATCCCGGAAAGGCGAGCCAACCCCAGCGGCGTTCCAAGCGGTCGAAAAATGACATCGCCCACACCGTCTCGATATCTCAGAAAATGACAAGCTTGGGTCGTGAATACGGCATTTTCCCACGGGCGAAAATTATCAATGCCCGCTGGGAAATCACTGCCATAGTCCGCAACATGGAAGAACAAACCATGAATCAACTGTCCGCCGTGGACGGACTCGTGCTCGCGATGCTTTGCACGATGGTGTTGAGCATGTGTGTGATCGGCCTCCTCGTTTTCTGCATGATGCGAAACGTCGCTCGCCGGAACCGCCAAGTGGACGAACTGCTGGAGGAAGTGGCAGAAACAGAACGACGCGAGGGGCAGACTCCAGCACTCAGTGAGGTGCCCAAGGCCGAGGCTTGGGAACGCGACGGGGACTGGTGGAAGTCCTAACATCCACCTTCGTCGGATTGACAACTCAAGACTAGGCTTTCAGATTCGCGCCGTGATTTCCGAATTTAAAAGTTCTCCTCTCGAAGCTGCCCACGTCGCGCTCGGGGCCAAAATCGTCCCCTTCGCCGGCTGGAATATGCCGGTGCAATACACATCGATCATCGACGAGCACACCGCCGTCCGGACCCAGTGCGGGATTTTCGACATTTCCCACATGGGCCAATTCATCGTCCGCGGTGGCGGGGCGGCAGCATGGCTGAATGGACTCCTGACCAATAACATCGCCAAGCTCGGCGTCGGCCAAGGGCAATACACGCTGATGCTCAACGAAGACGGCGGCGTCATCGATGATTTAATCGCTTACCGCGCGGGCGAAACGGAATTTTTCTTGGTGGTGAACGCCTCGATGATCGATGAGGACTTCGCATGGATGTCGGCGCGATTGGAAGATGGAGTTTCCTTAGAAAACGAGAGCGACGACTGGGCTGGTATGGCGGTGCAGGGTCCACAAGCTGCCGCCATTTTTGCCAAAGTTTTCCCGGGCGAGACGCTGCCACCGCGGAATGGAATTTCGAAAACGGCGGCTGGCTCGGTGGTCTGCCGGACCGGCTACACCGGCGAGGATGGATTTGAGTTCTTCTCACCCGCCTCGGAAGGGATCAGTTACTGGGAGAAATTTCTCGCCGCCGGAGCGAAAGCTTGCGGCCTTGGTTCGCGTGACTCGCTGCGCCTTGAAATGGGCTATCCGCTCAATGGAAACGACTTATCCCCCAAGCGCTCGCCCATCGAGGCCGGACTCGGGTTTTTCTGCGATCTCGAAAACGGTGAGTTCGTCGGCCGCGAGACGCTCGCCCGTCACAAAGCAGATGGACCTGCGGTGAAGCTGGTGGGCATCCGCTACCTCGATAAAGGCGCTCCACCACGCGCCCACTACCCCGTCGTTTCCGCAGCAGGCGAAGTCATCGGCGAACTCGCGAGCGGCGTGCTTTCGCCCTCGCTGATGACCGGCATCGGCATGGCCTACCTCCCAGCAGAATTTTCAAAAATCGGCACCCTGCTCAGCATCGAGGTCCGTGGGAAACTTTTCCCCGCCGCAGTGGTGAAAAAGCCTTTTTACCAAGTCCCGACTCAATCCTAATTCCAATTTCCAACCTACCAACCATGAGCAGCCCTGCCGATCTCCGCTACGCCACCTCCCACGAATGGGTCCGCCTCGAAGGCGACATCGCCACCGTGGGTATTTCCGACCATGCCCAAGAAGAACTCACCGATGTGGTCTTCGTGGAACTTCCCGCCCTTGGCCGCGCCGTGGACGTCGGTGACCCGACCGCCGTGGTGGAATCCGTCAAGGCAGCCAGCGACATCTACGCCCCGATCGGCGGTGAAATCGTGGAGGTGAATCCGCAGGTCGAGGCCGACCCTTCACTGGTCAACACCGACCCCTACGGCAAGGGCTGGATTTTCAAGCTGCGGGTCAAGGACGTAGAACACGTCACGAAACTGATGGACGCCGCAGCCTACGAGGCATCTATCAACTGAGCGGCGCTTCCCACTTGTCTGGGAAACTCCGCGCTCGCTTCACTGCCATCGTCGGGTTTTGATCCGCCTGCCGATGGCTTCTTCTTTTTCTTTCGACTCCCTGAATCAAGCCCAGCGCGAAGCCGTGGGCGCACTCGATGGCCCGGTGATGCTGCTAGCTGGCGCAGGCACGGGCAAAACCCGGACCGTCACTTGCCGGATCGCTCACATGCTAGAAAAGCGGATCGCGGCGTCCGAAATTCTAGCAGTCACCTTCACCAACAAGGCCGCTGCCGAAATGCACGAACGCATCAGCGGCATGGTTTCTAAAAAAGCGGCGGATGACATGACCGTCTGCACCTTTCACTCGCTCTGCGTTCGCATTTTACGCAGTGGGATTGAGAAAATCGGCTACAAGAAAAATTTCTCGATCTGCTCACACTCCGACCAAGTCGGCATGATGAAGCAACTCCTCGTCCGCAAGGGCGGCGCGGACGTGAAGGTGAAGCCAGACGAGGTGCTGACGGCCATTTCCAAGGCGAAAAATAAAGGCATCGCCGCCGAGGACATGGAGGACGAATTTTTCTCGACCCTCGCCTTCGCCTATCAAAACGAACTCCGCGCCCAGAATGCGGTGGACTTCGACGACTTACTTTTACTCGGTGAAAAAATCCTGCGCGAACACGCCGACGTGCGGGAAATGTTCCGCCAACGCTACACCCGCGTCACGGTGGATGAGTTCCAGGATACGAACGCCCTCCAGATGCAGCTTCTCCAGCAGCTTGTGGGTCCGCCGAACTATCATGTCTGCGTCGTCGGCGATGATGACCAGTCGATCTACGGTTGGCGCGGCGCGGAGGTGGCGAACATTCTCCAGTTTGAGAAATTTTTCCCCAATCCCAAGGTCATCCGCCTTGAGGAAAACTACCGCTCGACCCACGCCGTCCTGCACACGGCGAACAGCTTGATCAAACACAACACCGGTCGCCGCGAGAAGATCCTCCGCGCTACTCGCAAGGGCGGTGATCCGGTGCGGATCGTGGCAATGCCGGGTGACGATGAGGAAGCAGAATTCATCGCCGAGGAGATCCTTGCCGGAAAAGGTGCAGTCGGCAGCGAGTGGGAAGACTTCGCCATCCTCTTCCGCACCAACGTCCAGAGTCGCAAGCTGGAACTGGCCCTCCGCGAGCGGAAGATCCCCTACCGAATGGTCGGTGCACAGAGTTTCTACGACCGCCGCGAGGTCCGGGACGTGCTCGCTTACGCCCAGTTGTTAGCCTCGCCCGAGGCAGATGTCCCACTGCTCCGCGTACTCAACGCGCCGAACCGCGGCATCGGCCAGACCACCGCCGTGCTGGCCACCGACTGGAGCCGCGTCCACAGCGAGTCCGTCTGGCAAGCGCTGTGTGATCCGAATTTCACCGATCAGTTAGGCCCCAAGGCGACGAGCGCGGTGCAGGAATTCGTCGCCACCATCGCCGGAGCGAAAAACCGGATCGAAATCGCCAAGGAAAATCCCGCCGACGTGCTGGATTCACTGATCAAACAGATCGAATACCAACCTTGGATCGAGCGCGCTTGCAAGACCGACAGCGAACGCCAACAGCGCGGCGAAGGGATTTTTAGCGTCATCGACAGTCTCCGCCATCACTTGGCGAAAAGTCCGAAAAAAACCATCCAGTCCTTCCTCGACCACAGCGCCCTCGCCTCGGAGAAGGAGGATGATTTAGAGAAAAAACAAGGAGCCACACTCATTACGCTTCACGCCTCGAAAGGGCTCGAATTCCCCATCGTTTTCCTCGTCGGGCTTGAGGAAGGTTTCCTCCCTCATACCCGTTCGATCGCGGAGGGAACCAAGGACGAAGAACGCCGCCTGTTATATGTCGGCATCACCCGCGCCAAGGACCAGCTCACCATGACCTACTGCGCCACCCGGATCAAATATGGCCAAGAAACCGGTTGTCAGCCGAGCAGCTTCATCGGTGAACTCGACGACGAGCACCTGCTCCACACCACCTACGACGACATCCTCGGAGCCGCGCCGAGCACGGACGAACTCGACAATTTCTTCGGCGGACTCCGGGGAATGCTCGACGACACGTGAACGCCCTAGGGCGACTTTCGCTTGTCAGTGAAAGATCGGATGGACAGCTTTCTCGTCATGAAACGGGTGGTGATTCATACGGACGGCGGCTGCAAGGGAAACCCCGGGCCGGGAGGATACGGCGCGGTGCTCGTCGCCGGAAAGCACCGGAAAGAACTGTCCGCCGGGTATCGGCTCACGACGAATAACCGGATGGAACTGCGCGCGGCCATCGCCGCGTTAGAAAGCCTGAATGAGCCGTGCGAGGTGGAGCTGCACTCCGATTCGAAATACCTAATCGATGCCATTTCCAAGAAATGGATCGACGGTTGGCAAAAACGCGGTTGGAAAACGGCTGCCAAGCAACCGGTGAAAAACCAAGATTTATGGCTGCGGCTGCTGGCTGCCATCGGCCAGCATCGAGTGGATTGGCGCTGGGTGAAGGGCCATGCGGGCCATGCCGAAAACGAGCGCTGCGACGAGCTAGGGAACATCGCCGTGGCGGGCAGAAATTTACAAGAAGATGTGGGATTTGAGGCCTCGCGGGAGTGAACCAGCCGATGCAGGGGACGCAGAAATCACGGTGGGCCGCGCGGTGGGGAGTGTTTGGTGATTTCCCGACGCGGTGCATGGCGCATGGCTTACAAGTGGTGCCGGGTTTCTTAGAGCCGGTGCTGGTCGGTGGCTGGACCTTGTTATTTTTCCTGATTGCGAAGCCACAGCGGCAGGCGGTGGCAGGAAATTTACAGGCGCTGTTCCCGGACTGGGGGCGATGCGGGGCGACGATGGGCGCGTGGCGAGTTTTCTGGAATTTCGCGCTGACGTTTGTCGATGCGCAACGCTGTGAGACCGGGACCGGAGCCGTGGACTGGGCGGTAGAGGGACTGGCGCAGTTAGAGGATCTCGCAAATCGCAAGGAAGGCTGCATCATCCTCACGGCGCACATGGGAAATTACGATCTCGCAGCTCCGGTGTTCGCCTCGCGAATCCAAAGGACGCTTTACACGGTGCGTGCGCCAGAACGTGAGCCAGAAACCCAAGCAGTCCGCGAGTTAGAAATCCGGCGTAAGGAGGCACTGCATCCGAATTTCCGCACGCTTTACAACAAGGATGGAAATTTGCTCGGCGTGGAGTTAGCGCACTTACTGGGCCAAGGCGCGATCGTCGCGATACAGGGCGACCGGGTGATTTTTGACGTCTCGCCGATGGCAGTGGAAGTCGAACCGGGGCTGACGATGCGGCTACCGAAGGGGCCATTGTTCATGGCGAGGGCGACGGGTGCACCGTGTTTTCCGCTGATTATCGTGCGCGATGGCTGGCGGCGCTACCGGGTGCTCGTTTTCCCGGAAGTGGAACTACCGCCGCGGCGACGCGGTGTGGAGGACGATGCGACGAAGATCTGGGCTGCGACAATACTCGGCATGGTCCGTGAACATTGGTCACAGTGGTATGTCTTCGAGCCGCTGCTAACGAGAGTGGTGCCCGCATTTCGCGAAACGTGATTTCTCCGAATGTTCACTTTCCTCGACTTGCCTCAACGGCTATGAGAACAGCATGAAATTAAGAATTCTCGGAGTTTTCCTCGTATTCGGCGCATGGCTGAGCACGGGTGCATGGGCACAAAAACCAATACCGCCGCCATCGAGCCAGAGATTACCACTGGCCACAGTGTTTCAGGGGGAGTCCAAATTGCAGGCCATCGTCGCCAAGGCTGGGCGGGAAAACTGGCGGAATCTGCCGCTCGGGGAGCGGACGATCCGCGTCGCTCGCGAACTGGTCGGGACGCCGTATGTGAACTACTCACTGGAGGTGGACGACCGCATTGAGTCGCCGGTGGCCAATCTCAAGGGCATGGACTGCTGGACTTACTACGAGAACTCCCTCGCCATCGCCCGGATGCTCCGCTACAAGCCCGCGCCGTATTCCCCGCAAGACATGCTGCACATGATAGAAATCGAGCGCTACCGCAACGGCGTCTGCACCGGCAGCTACCTTAGCCGGATGCACCATCTGGAAGAAGTCTTCCATGACAACCAGCGCCGTGGCTATGCGACTAACATCACCTCACGCCTCCCGGGTGCGGTGAAAATGCACCGTGATATCCGCGAAATGACGGTGCAGTGGAAGGCCTACCGCTATCTGCGCAGTACTCCCTCCTTGATCGAGCCGATGGGAAAAATCGAAGCCCAAGTATCTAACCTCCCCGTCTATCAAGTCCCCAAGTCCAAGGTCCGCGACGCCGAGAAATACTTGGCCAACGGCGACATCTGCGCGATCACCTCGACGGACGTGAGCAGTTACACCTCGCACGTCGGCATGATCATCCGGATCGGAAATCGCGCTTATTTCACCCACGCCACGTCGGATAAGGACAAGGGCCGCATGGTCGTCATCGATCGGCCGATCACCGACTACGTTAACGGCGCATCAAAACACGCCGGTATCATCGTGTGCCGTCCGAACGAGGTACCGCCGTCCGCGCTGTGGCAAAAAAACGTCGCTAGCCAGTAAGTATTTCAGCAGCCGAGCTTCTCCGCCCTGCTCTAAGACAAGCCTTCCGCGATGGCTTTGATGACTTCACCGGACTCCTTCTCCACCAACGGGCGGGCGAGCATTTCCTCGTAAATGTTGATGTAGCGGCGGGCCACCTCCTTGTGGCTGAACTCCTTTTCGCTCTCGATCATCACCCGCCGGATTTCCCGCTCACGGATTTCCCAAGGCAGCGCATGGAACTCCATTGCCCGGTCGATCGCCCAACGGAAACCATAAGCCGAATAGTGTTCGAAACGAAAACCATTGCCCGTTGATTTCTCCAAATCCAGCGGATGCACCGTGTCATAAAGGCCGCCTGTAGAATGCACCACCGGCAGCGAGCCATACAGCGGCGAGGTCATTTGCGGTAGCCCGCAAGGCTCGAACAGCGAAGGCATCAGCATGAAATCCGACGCTGCGTAGGCTAGCCGAGACAACCGTTCCTCGAAATCCACGATGGCGACCCGCTCTCGTAGGTCGAACGCGCAAACGATTTTATCGATCCATTCTTGGTGCGGGCCATTTGCGACGATGACCACCTGAAGCGTACGCTCCCAGTAGTCCGAGACTAACTGATGTAAAATTTCCGTGAGGAGTTGCGGGCCTTTTTGGACCGGATCGAGGCGGGATGGCCAGAAGAAGATCGGCGCGTTGGCATCCTGCTTGAGTTGGAGTTCGCGTTGGAGCGCCAGTTTGTTAGCGATTTTTCCATCCATGAAATCGTCCACCCCGAAGTTCCGCTCCAGCGCGTCATCGGTGAGAGGATTATAGGAAACATCCGGGGCATTCAGAATCCCCGCCGAGCATCCCGCTGCATACTTGCTGCGTAACTCGCGACGCACCGACTCCGGCACCACCGAGTGCCAACCCTCGACGATTTCCCACAGAAACCGCGGGCTGACGGTATTGATGTAGTGCGCGGCGAAAATCCCAGACGTCAGCAAATCCACCGGGATGTGGGCGCGGGCGTGGTCGTAGCTATTCGGCGCACCGACGAAATATAGGTTCATCCAAAACTCTGCCGCATCGATCCCGGCCTCCTCGACTTGCGATAGCGAGACCTGTTGCGTGTGAATATTATGCACCGTGAAAAGACTCTTGATCCCCCGGCGGCGAGCCATCGCCGGGATCAACGCGGTCATCCAGTCGTTACAATGGATCAAGTCCGGATTGACGCGTGGGATGATGTGGTTGATAACCTCGCGTTGGAAAATCAGAGCGATCCGCATCGCCTCGTCTGAGCGATTACTGTAAACCTGCTCGCGGTAATAGAAAATCCGGTCCTCAGCTAAGTGGATGTGAGCCTCGGGTAAAACTTCGTGATATTTCCGCAACTCCTTCTCGTGCAGGCTGAAAATATCGCCCTGGAACATGCGGCGGTAGTTCGGCATCGCCACATGGACGTCAGCCCCCAGTTCAAACAGCGCGGAAACTAACGAAGCGGAAACGTCTGCTAGCCCGCCGGCTTTCGCTGACATCCGCTGCGCCATGTTTCCCATGCCGGATGGCAAATAGGTGATCTCCGGAGTGACGATGAGGATCCGTGGCTTGGCAGACTTAGAAGAAGCGGGCATGAGGTGCGGTGAAATTACGATGTTACTCTATCTCCCGCGACATTGGTGGTAATTTCTAGGGATCGCCACTTCAATTTACCGGACGCTCGGGATTATTTTCTCGTTCCCGGTGCCAGCATGAACACCACCAAGACTCTTACCAACTGCTAGCCTCCCGGGTCAGCCAGCTTGCCCGGATAGATGACGGATGCAGAACTGCGACCACGTTTCCAACCGCTCGAACAACGGCCCGTCCAAGTCAGCAAGGGTGGAAAAACCCAAATCCAACAGCGCATCCTCACACGAAGATACCGCTTCAGATTTTAAATCTACCAAATGCACGATCCCCAAATGCACTTGGCCCACCGTGTTCGACTCATCATTGAGTAGTGCGATGATCCGATGTTCATGCTCCTCCGGCAGATCGAGTTCTTCCTCGATTTCGCGGGTCACCGCCGCATGATAGGCGTCCGGCCCGATCCTGCCGCCACCGGTATCGATCGGATTGACATGGCCTCCGACGCCGACGGAAATTTTCGCGTGTAGCCGACTTTCCCCACCCGCTTTGCCCCGGGTGTAGTGAAGAGTGCGATCTCCGCAGCGGAAAATGCAGTAAGGGATGAGCTGCTTGTGCGACGGATCTTCCTCGGCCGCCGCACGGTCCATGAAAAAATGGTTCGCTGGATCCAGCAACCGGGCCACTGCGGCATCTAGCCCGTCCGTCCGCAAGCCTTCGAACATCCCGATTTCCTGTAATAACGCCCGCGGCACCACCAATACTTGCTCTCCAGCATACTTCGACATGGCCGCGAGCATAGGTCTGAGGTCCAGTCCGCCAAGCCCTCATCAAACGGAATTTCCACCCGCCTTTTACTCACCACTTCTCAATCCCAGTGAAGCCGGTCCACAAACTGGATTTCGACCATCACCAACGAATCGCCGCTGCCGCCCATGTCAGACCGGCACCGAAGACGACGAGCACGATGTGGTCGCCACGTTTGAAGGCTCCGCTGCGGTTCGCTTCGTCGAGGGCGATGGCGACGGCGGCGGCAGAGGTGTTCCCGTATTTATCAAGGTTCACGAAAATGCGCTCACTCGGCACGGCAAGGCGGTCGGCGATGGCATCAATAATCCGTAAATTCGCTTGGTGAGGAATCACGCAAGCGATGTCCTCGGCCTTCAAACCCGCCCGCTCGATGACTTTTTCCGCCGCTTCTTTCATCCGATTCACCGCATGCTTGAAGACCTCCTTGCCCATCATGGTGAGTGCGAAAAGATTGTCGTTCGCGTTCGCACTCGTGATCGGGCAGGCCGTGCCACCGCCTGGGATGTTGAGCAAATGAGTGAGGTTCCCGTCCGTGCCCATTTCCGTCGCAAGAATCGCCCCCTCATCCGGCGCGGCTGCTCTCAGCACGGCAGCTCCGGCTCCGTCGCCGAAGAGCACACAGGTGGTGCGGTCATCCCAGTTCATTACAACGGATAGTTTTTCCGCGCCGATGATCAGAGCGTTCTTGAATGCACCGCTAGAAATCATGCGCTTGGAAATTTTCATCGCATACAAAAACCCCGAACACGCGGCGGAAATGTCGAACGCCACTGCCCGATGAGCCCCTAAGTTTTTCTGAACATAACAGGCCGTGGCCGGAGTCAGAGTGTCCGGCGTGATGGTCGCGACGATGATCAGCTCGATGTCCTCGGCCGCGAGACCTGCCTGTTCCAAGGCTTTTTTTGCCGCCGCAGTCGCCATGTCGGAAGTGTTCTCCCCCTCTGCGGCGATGCGGCGTTCCTTGATCCCCGTCCGGGAAACGATCCACTCGTCGCTGGTCTCCACCTTCGCAGCCAGCTCGGCGTTCGTCAGGATTTTTTCTGGTAGATAACTACCTGTTCCTGCGATGCAAACCGGGATGGCACACGTGATTTCACTCATATGGCGGGACAGTGGAACCCACCAACGAGCGCCACAAGCGTGAAGTGAAAATCCAAGTTATCTACGCAGAAACCTCAGCTACCACCGCTGGAGTGATGGCCGCTAATGCCTTCTCAATCTGTGGATTTACCCGATTTTCAACCGTTTCCAACCCGACCCGGATCGCATTCCGAATCGCAAGCGCGGTCGAGGAACCATGGGCGATGATGACCACACCATTCACCCCCAAAAGCGGACTGCCACCGTAAGTTTCATAACTACTTTTTTCCTTGAGCGCCTTGAACGCACCTTGGGCAAGCATGGCCCCAGCAATCCGCAGCGGGTTGCCCTTAATCTCGGTTTTCAGCCATTTCGAAACCGCTTTTGCCGTGGCTTCGATGGTCTTCAGCATGATGTTTCCGACAAATCCGTCGCACAACACCACGTCGAGCTCCGTTTCAAAAAGATCGCGTCCCTCGACGTTACCGATGAAGTTGATCCCCGGCGTCTGCTTGAGTAATTTAAAAGTTTCCTTGGTGAAAGTCGTGCCCTTTTCGTCTTCCTCACCATTCGACATCAGCCCGACTTTCGGGTTCTGCACGCCCAAGACCCCCCGGGCGAAAGCAGTTCCCATGATGGCGTAGGCGACAAGGTGTTCCGGCTTGGCTTCCGGATTCGCACCCGCATCGAGGATATGACAAATCCCGTATTCGTTAGGCAGTGCGGAGGCGATGCCAGCCCGGTCCACGCCAGGAAGCGTCCTCAGCTTCAGCGTCGCCGCAGCCACCGCTCCACCCGTATTTCCCGCAGAAACGAAAGCATCCGCTCGCCCATCTTTCACCATGTCCATCGCGATGCTGATCGAAGACAGCTTTTTTTTCCGCACCGTTTTCGCCCCCGGCTCGGCCATCCCGATGACCTCCGGCGCATGGATGATGCTCACTCGTGGGTCATTCAAATCTAGTCCCTGCTTACGACATTCGTCCTCCAATACCTCTTGAACTCCCACTAAATAAAGGTGTTGTAACTTCGGGTAGTGGCGCAATGCGTCGATGGCTCCTCCGATGTTGACAGCGGGGGCATGATCCCCGCCCATGGCATCTAAAGCGACTTTCATGTAGAAACGAGAATCAATGAGTGAAAAATAAAAACGAAAATTACCGCGTGAGGAAGTCCTCAAGCGGCAATCAATCCGTGAAACAAGAGACCAGCTTCAGAGTGCTTCGACTTCGAGCACTTGGCGGCCACGATAGCTGCCGCACGATGGACAAGCGATGTGCGAAGGCACTCGGCTACCACACTCGGGGCAATTTTTGAAAATCGGTGCACGCCAGCGGGTAGCACCGCGGCGCATTTTGGAGCGGCTTTTAGATTGGCGTCTTTTTGGTACGGCCATGGTCGTAGGTTAGTTAAGATTGATCCTTGAGGTCCTTAAAAGTGTCGAGAGCAGACCAACGGTCGTCACTCTCGGCGCGGGGCGCAGTGGGTAGCTCATCTTCCGCAGAGTTGTCCACTGATAAATATCGGGGATCGATTTCACACTGCTGCGGCACGTCTCCGTCCTCACACCGAGGGTCAATTGGGAAATGAATCAAAACCTCCTCGCGGATTGCCTCGGTCGCATCGAACTCCCCTTCCCGCTCGATTTCCACCGAAACGGCGGCGTTTTCTAAATGAATGGTCTGCACGAATGGATGCAGAGTCCTCACACAGGTAAACTCAAATGGCGCCGTCAGCGTCCCCGTCAGCAAAAGCTCGGAGCTGAAGCGCTGCACCCATAAGTCATATTCCAGCGGTCCGGCGGGCTGCGCGTCATCCTTAGGCAGGTCGAAAATTTCCTTCGGTAGCTCGCCGCTAAATGCCTTCCCCTCTTCTGGCAAGTTCGCCAAATCGATCATTAAACGTCCTTTCATCGCCGGAACGTATCCCGCCACCACCCGCCGCCAAGCCGCAAAAATTCAGATTTCCCGCTCGTCAGCCGCAGCCCAATCGCTAATTTCCCGAGCACCATGACCATCGACATTCCCTTACTTTCCCGCATTTGTGAAGCACCCGGCGCGCCCGGCTTTGAAAAGGAAATCCGCAACCTCGTCCTCGCCGAGCTCAAGGGCCTCGCCGACGAGGTGCGCGTCGATAACATGGGCAACGTCATCGCCCTCAAAAAAGGCAAGTCGTCCGCCAAGAAATCCATGGCCGCCGCCCACATGGACGAGATCGGATTCATCGTCACCTACGTCGATGACAAGGGCTTCGTCCGCTTCAATCCCGTCGGCGGCTTCGACCCTAAAACGCTGACCTCTCAACGGGTGATCATCCACGGCCGCAAGGACATCATCGGCGTCATGGGCTCCAAGCCGGTCCACATCATGACCGCAGAAGAAAAAACCAAAAACGTCAAAATCACCGATTTCTTCATCGATACCGGCATGACCAAGAAGGAAGTCGATAAGGTCATCGCCATCGGAGATTTCATCACCCGCCACTCCCCACTGATGGAACTCGGCGATTGCGTGAACGCAAAATCCCTCGATAACCGCGCCTCGGTCTTCGTCCTCATCGAGGCCCTCCGCGAACTGAAAAAGTCAAAACGCAAGCCCGCCTACGACTTCTACGCCGTCTTCACGGTCCAAGAAGAAGTCGGCCTCCGCGGCGCCCAAGCCTCTGCCATTCAGATTCAGCCAGATTTCGGTTTCGGCCTAGATACGACCATCGCCTACGACGTCCCCGGCTCCACACCTCAGGAACGCTGCACTTCACTCGGCGAGGGTGCCGCCATTAAATACATGGACTCCTCCGTCATCTGTGATTACCGGATGATCGAGTTCATGAAATCCGCCGCCAAGCGTCACAAAATCAAGTGGCAGCCAGAAATCCTCGCGGCAGGTGGCACCGACACCGCCAGCCTTCAGCGCATGGTCGCTGGCGGCTCCATCGCCGGGGCCATTTCCATCCCCACTCGCCACATTCACCAGACCATCGAGACCAGCCACAAGGAGGACCTCGCCGCCTGCATCCTCCTCCTTGCCGCCTGCGTCTGTGAGCTGGACCAGCACGACTGGAAATTCTGATTTTACGGTAGATTTCCGCCCGTTCCAAACCGCATGATTTCACCCGAAACCATGCGGTTTTTTCATGCCCACGAGTTTGAAAACCCCTTCACTCCCAAGCCGGAGAAATCTTTTATATCTCATGTCCAATGGCTTGCGACGGAGAACCCGGCCCCAAGATTGATATTCCATAAAAATTAAGGAATTTTTTAAATTTTTTTAGTGGCCCCGCATTTCTAGCAAATCGGGAAATTTTTCTCAACCCCAAGACCCGTGTGGTAATTCTCCACAGAACCCAGCAAGCCTTGGGTTTTACTCAGTTTTTACATCGTAAATACACGCACCGGAATACCACATCTTGTATTGTGAATAATTTGTGGATACTACATGAGCAAAATCCGTTTGACCCGACCCGTATATTTCTGCCAATCTCCACCCCGTTGCTTTAGTCGCAACAGCCACTAATTTCCAGTAACTCACACTGCCATTATCCCATGTCCATCATGACCGTCGCCGAACCCGCCAGCAAGACCACCACCGTATCGCTGGGCAACAAAACCTTCACCCTCGACCGCGAAAAAGCCGAGCAAGCCTACGCCGGCAAGCGCGTCATCAACGGCAAGGAAACCATGTTCTTCAACATCCTCCCGCTGAAATACCAGTGGGCGTATGACCTCTACAAGACCATGAAGAACAACCACTGGGAGCCAGAAGACGTCTCGATGCAGAAGGACGTCGAGCAATGGCGCTCGGACGAGATTTCCGATGTCGAGCGCTGGATCATCAAGATGGGCATCGGCTACTTTTCCGCCGCTGAAGGCATCGTCGGCGACAATGTGCTCCACGTCGTCCGCGAGGTCGTCACCGCTCCCGAACTCAAGCTGGTCCTCGGTCGCCATGCCCATGAGGAAAACATCCATGCAGACTCGCTGGTTTACATGATTTCCTCGCTCGGCATCAACCCGCACGAATGCGAAGCGATGTTCGAGGACATCCCCTCCATCACCGCGAAAAACCACTTCGTCACCTCGAACAGCAAGGCCCTCCGCCGCGACATCGACCTCACCATCACCGCCAACAAGCAGGCGCTCGCCAAGAATATCTTCATGTTCGGCCAAGTCATGGAAGGCACGCAGTTCTACGGCCTCTTCGGCATGATTCTCAGCCTCTACCGCCAGAACAAATTCCCCGGCATCGGCCAAATGTTCCGCTACACCCTGCGGGACGAGTCGAACCACATCGAAGTCTTCCGGAACCTGCTCATGGACCTCATCGACGAGAACCCAGACATCTGGACCGAGGACTTCCGCCAAGACCTCCGCGCCACCATGCAAGAAGGTATCACCCTCGAAAAATCCTTCATCCGCGACTGCCTCCCGGTCGGCGGCCTCGGCCTCAACTCCGCAGATTTCGAGACCTACATCGACTACATCGCCGACCGCCGCCTCACCTCCTGCGGCCTAGCCCCGCTCAACGAATCGGTAAGCAACCCCTTCCCTTGGCTCGCCGAAATGATGGACATCAAAAAGGAAACCAACTTCTTCGAAGGCCGAGTCACCGAGTATCAAAAAGCCTCGGCCCTCGCCTCCGTCGACGACGACGAACTGTAATCTAAGTATACATCTTAAAAGAAGCCGTTGTGTCCACCAAACTTAGCATAGCTCAGAAACAGACTCTTCAGGATAACGAGGTTCTCTTGAGAAATGCGAATGATCTTCTTAGTGCTAAGCAGGCTATAGAAGCAATACAGAGAGTGTTTATAGATCAGCGAGACCACCATCGTCTTTTACAGGCCAAGCTCTATTACTACGAACTTTTCCTTAACGTTGGCAAAACAGACGAAGCGGTTGCAGGATTTGAAGTCGTCAACCAGCGAGCTAAAAAGGGCACTAGAACATTCTTAGAAAGCAGTGCTTTCCTCGGGATTTGCTACTTGAGACTAAAGAAAGTTGATAAGGCGAAAATCCATATCCGGATAGTCGTAGAAAACACAAAGAATATAAAATCAGATCTCCGGAGAGAACAGTTCTATAAAAGACTTATAAATCGTGTAGAAGAAGAATGCATACTCAGTCAACTGATTGGACAAAATCAGAAACTACTAGATGCAACTGAAGTTCATCGAATTTCAATCGACCTTGTAAAAAAGTCTGAAAGCGAACTATTGGAATGTATTGCACTATCGCTGCCTCCTGGAACCCAAGCGATAATGATGGAGGTATCAAATTACTCCATCAAACTGTTACCACTTTCGGACCAAAAGAGACTCCCTCCTCCCGCCCCTGAGATCCCAAAAACGGAGCTAGGAAAAAAAGCTTTAGCAGCGCTAAAAAGGATTGGGTGGAAGAGCTTTTGTGACAAATCCAGCAACCTTTTCCAGCTCTGGAGTAAAGGAATTCCGAAGGTGTTCAGCGAAGGATACTTCTCGCTGGCTGTCGTAACCACTTTAAACGAATGGAAAATCGGATTACCTCAGTTAGCAGCGGGAATCGCTGCAACTGCTATGCGATTTGGCTGTGCCGAATTCTGCTCCCAATTTAAGCCAGATGGTCTTATGATACCTAGGGCTGATAAAACCTAAGACCTAATATACATAGGCCAAAAAACTGTTTAGCTCCCTATTTTTGCAATTTAAAAAACTCGCTCCACACAAATTATGTATCGTGCCCTTAATCTCACCGAAGACTTGGCTCTAAAACAAGTCGTCACCGACCGTTTCTCTCTCACCGACCGCGGCTTCGCCTGGCGTGACGTTCTTTCCACCGAAAAACGCCAACCCGTCACCGACATCACCATCACCCGCGGTGCCACCGACACCCAATTTTCCCTCGAAGACGTCGCTGATGCCATCGGTGATTCGCTCGCAGATCTCCTGATTTCCCGCAGCCAGGACGCCAAGTCCATCTTCTCGGACATCAACCGGCAGTTCGTTTCAGACGTCGCCCACACTGTCGCCGCCTCGCTCACCGCCTCGCTTCGTCACGATGGTCGCCTCCGCCTTTCCGAGGCAGATCTCTATCTCCTCATCGAAAAAGCCCTCGTCGAGAACGAGGCCCACGACGTCGCCAAGTCCCTCGCCTTCCGCCGCTCCATGGAAAAAACCGGCACTGTCGATCTCCACTCCAATCCGACCTCGCTCCCCGTCCGCCTCATCCGGCGGAATGGCAACGTCGTCCCGTGGTCCGAGACCAAGATCGAAATCGCCGTCAGAAAAGCCTTCCTCACCATCAAGGAAAATCCCGAGCCCGCCATCGACATCGCCAAGGGCGTCACCGACCGCATTCGCACCGGCGACCAGTCCTTCGTCCACATTGAGGACGTCCAAGACATGGTCCAGGAAGAGCTCATGAGTCAGGGCTATTTCAAGGTCGCCACTCACTACATTCGTTACCGCGACGAACGCGCCCGCCTCCGCCAGGCCGAGGAAGACAACGCCGAGGACCCGAACCAAGAGCTCATGGTCACCGTCGTCAGTGATGATGGCATCTCCTCATTCTGGGACGGCACCGACCTCCGCAAGCGCATCGTTTACGCCTCCATCGGCCTCGATCTCAACCTCTCAGAAGCCGACATCGAGCGAGAACTCCGCCGCTCCGTTGGCAACGAAATTTCCGCCAAGGACCTCAAAGCCACCGTCATCCTCAACGCCAAGGCCCTCATCGAAAAAGACGCCGATTTCGCGAAATTTTCCGCCCGCATCCTCCTCTCCTACATCTACGAAGAAGTCCTCGATTGGAGCATCCTCCGCGATGGCATCGACAAGCTCAAAGCCGCCCACAAGGCCGCCTTCAAGTCCTACCTCAAGCACGGCGTCGCCATCAAGCGCCTCACTCCCGAGCTGCTCGACCTCTACGATCTCGATAAAATCGCCGACGCCTTTGACCCCACCGCCGACCTCGACTTCGACTACCTCGGCATCCAGACCCTCTACGACCGCTACCTCATCGTCGATAAAACCGGCGACAAACACCGCCGCATCGAGACCCCACAATTCTTCTGGATGCGCGTCGCCATGGGCCTTTTCAAAAAAGAAGAAACCAAGCGCGAAGACTGGGCCATCCGCCTTTACAACCTCTACAAAGGCCGCCGTTTCTGCTCCTCCACACCCACCCTTTTCAATTCCGGCACCCTCCACAGCCAGCTCTCCAGCTGCTACCTCTACAAGGTGGACGATTCCATCGAGTCCATCATGTATCGCGGCATCGCCGAGAACGCCTTCCTGAGCAAGTGGG
>JAYUHS010000040.1:0-16701 GCA_043766715.1 Luteolibacter sp. | reverse complement strand
GTTGATGATGCCGATGCCGCGGATTTCCATGTAGCCGCGCGATAGGTCCGGCGCGGTCGCCACGAGATCGCCGCCGACGTATTTGATGCGGACCATGTCATCCGCGACGAGCGACGCGCCACGCTCTAACAAGCCGATGGCGGTCTCCGATTTGCCCGCGCCGCAGCGCCCGACGATGAGCACGCCGACCCCCCGCATGTCCACCATGCAGCCGTGCAGGGTGACGCTGGGGGCGAACTCGTGCTCGAGCCGGATGGTGGCGGCGTTGAGGAAATTCATGGTCACTTGCGAGGTGCCGAAGACGGGGATCTGGTGGTCCTTGGCGACGACTGCTAGATTCTCATCCAGCGTCGAGCTGCGGGCGATGACGATGCACGGGATGTCGCGGTCGCACATCCGTCGGAAGCGGTCGATGCGCATCGCTGCGGGGAGTTTTTTTAAATACGAGAGTTCGGAATTTCCTAAGACCTGCACGCGTTTCCGGGCGAAGTAGGAGAAAAACCCGGCTAGCGCGAGGCCCGGGCGGTTCATCGCTGGCTCGCTGATCGGGCGATCGAAGCCGACTTTTTCGCCATACAGCGTCAGGCCAAGGGCTTCGGCGTGGGCTTCGAAAAATTTTTCGACCGAGATCGAGGCGACCGTTTTGACGCGAGGTGGCATGGTGGGGAAAGAGAACCAGATCCCGCCGTCTGCGGCACGCGAAATCCCACACCGGAGGTTGCACGGCAGGGCTGGCCTGCTACAACCCGCGCCAAGGACCATGCCAAACTACGATTACGAATGCCAAACATGCGGGAAACGCTTCGAGATTTTTCAAGGCATGAACGACGCCAAGCTCACCGAGTGCCCGCAGCCCGACTGTGATGGCCTAGTGAAACGGCTGCTCGGGACCGGCGGCGGGATCATCTTCAAAGGCGCGGGATTTTACCAAACGGACTACCGCTCGTCCTCTTACCAAGCCGGGGCAAAGGCCGACAGTGCTGCTAGTTCGCCATCGGCGGCTGCTCCTGCCGCGGCGCCAGCTCCAGCTCCGAAGGCCGCAGATTGACGTTTGGCGCAGGGAGGATTTGCAAGTGGTCTGCAACGTGATAATTAGCCAACCATGTCTGAACCGAAAGCACCCAGATCCGGTGGCGGCTGCTTCTCTAAGCTGCTGTTTCTCATCCTCTTCGGCGCGACTGCGGCGCTTGGTGCGGCGATTTATTTCGTCGTCCAGCCGCAGGATCTGACCGACCTTGGTGGCAACGGAACTTCGTCGAAAATCGCTCCGGTCCGGGATTTGAAGCTTATCCTCCAGAATGCGGTGGAGAAAGCCAGTGCCAACCGAGGCTACACCGTCACCTTTTCCGAGGCAGAAATCAATGACTGGCTGGCGCGCACGGTGGTGGCGAAACAAGGCGGTGTACTAGGCGCGGCCGTCACGCTGGACCGCGTCTGGGTCCGCTTGGAAGAAGGCCGGGCGGAGCTGATCATGGTACGCACCATTTTTGGCAGACCCTTCACGGTTTCCATGTATTTTCAGGTCGAAAAAATGGAGGACAGCCTAGGTCCGTTTCTCAGCATCCAGCCCGAGGGTGGGCCTTATCATAAGGATTTTCCGCGTCCGCCGCGTGGAGGTCGGTTCGGCCGACTCGTCGTCCCCCAAGGGTTTCTGTATTTCGTCAGACCGGCCTATCAGAAGCTTGGGGCGTTATTTCCTGAGGAGAGCGAGCTGTTTGCAAGGATGTCCAAGGTGACGATCGAGAAGGGTAAACTCACGGTGGACCCGCGTGAGTCTCTGGGTCAGCAGGGGATGCCTGAGACTTTTTGATTTTTTTAAAATGACTGCTCGCGCACTGATTTTGGGACTTCTTGGGATTTTCCCTGTCGCGTTTTCAGTTGCGGAGGAAGCGCCACGCGCCATCCAGATCACCGAGCCGCCGGCAGCGATGAAGCTGGGCGGGCCGGACCGCGCAGTGAGTAGCACGCAGCAGTTCCGCGTCATCGGTGGGGAGGCCAGTGATCGTGGAAACATCGCCATGCTCGCGGAGGAAGCGAAGGATGAACTGCTGAGACTCACGGGCGAACAGGTGGTGACGACCGATCAGCGACCGGAGTGGAAAGTGCCGGTGGACATCGTGCTGCATGGGAAATCTGGCGATCCCATGCCGTCGCGGACCCTTGCCATGCAGATCCTCGTCAGTGAAGTCAGCTACACGGTGAAGCTGGATGTCCATCTTAGCCGCGGCATCGAGCCGGAACGTTTTAAATCCGCCACGACTGGCGCATTGATCTATGAACGCGCCCTCCGCGACCGCTCAGTCAACGAGGAGGACACCCGCTTCCTCGTCCCGCCATGGCTGGTGGATGGTCTGCGCGAGGCCACGGCTTGGCGGCTCAACCAGAGCGACCGGCGGCTTTACGAAGCGCTTTTCAAAACCGGCGGGCTCTTTAAAATCGACGACCTATTTTCGGTGGATACCGGCGGATTCGAGGAAATGGACGGGGCGATGCGTGCGGCATTCCGAGTTTCCAGCGGAGCCCTCGTCATGGCGCTACTTGAGCAGCCGCAGGGCAAGGAAGGCTTCCGGGCGTTCCTCAAGGACATCGCCGCCTTCCAAGGGGAAACTCCCGCCCTGCTGCGGAAACATTTCCCCGAACTCAACCTATCCGAAACGAGTCTCTCGAAATGGTGGGCGCTCCAGCTTGCAAACATCGGCGGTCAGAACCTCGCCACCGACATTCTCACCGTCGCCCGCACCGAGGCCGCACTCAGCGAGGGCCTGCGCCTGAATTTCCGCAATCCCGAGGGCATCCTCCAGCAGAAGGAACTCGCCGCGTGGCTAGAAATCGCCGCGCTGCCCGAGCCAGAGCGGCTGAAATCCGTGCAACTCGCCCAAGACACGCTGGTCCGGCTCAGTTACCGCTGTTTCCCCTCGTACCGGCCAATCATCGCGGAATATCAGATCGCGCTTGGCTCCATCGCGAAAAACAAGACCCAAGACCTCGCCGCCAAACTGACCGATCTCGAAACACGCCGCACGACCATGAATGCCAAGGCCCAGCGAGCACGTGACTACCTCGACTGGTTTGAAATCACTCGTGCTCGCGAGACCAGCGGCGCCTTCGACGACTACATGCGGCTCAAGGATCGGCTCAAGGCGAATCCCCGCCGCCGCACCGACGACCTCTCGAAATACCTCGACCGCATGGATGCGATCTTCAGCCGCAAGGGCGATCCCGTCGCACCGCCCGAGTCCCCGCCGGTGCCCGGACTGGACCAGCTCCCAGAACTCCCGCCGCTGGACCTACCGAGGTAAACAGTTAGTATCTCGGCGTGTAGTTTTCCATCCAGACGCCCGTATGTCGTTGGGATTTCCAATTTTTAAAAAATGAGTCGTCGATCAAGAAAACGTCCGAGTGGCGGCCAGCGCCGGTGGCTGGGCAAGGCAGTAGTGGCCACCCTCGTGCTCAGCGTGGTTCTGTTAGTGGCGGCTTACATCGCTTTACGCAGCTATTTGCACAGCGATGCCTTCCGGAAATTCCTATCAGTCGAAGCGAGCGAGATGGCCCAAGTAAAAGGCGAGTTTGCCTTGTTTCGCTGGCAAGGCCTTGCCGTAGAGACGGATTCCTTCGAAGCGACGGGTGAAGGACCGGTCACCCGCGTCCGGGCAGATGGCCTGCATACGGAAGTCGGTCTCGGTGGTGTGCGGCGCGGAGTCTGGGAAATCCGTGGGTCCAGCGTCCGGCGGCTAGAGATTTCCGTGGATGCGACGAAGCTGCCAGATGAAAACACCACGGCGTCCATCCCTCGCCAGTCGTCGAAAAAATCGCAGCGTCCGACATGGTTTCCCAGCGATGCCGAGCTCCAAGGCGTAGATATCCGGGAGGTGGCGGTCAAAGCCATCCTCAAGCAAGGGCTGGCGGTGGCCAGTGGCCTGCGCGTCCATGCCGAGCAGACCGGAACCAAGGGTGGCTACCGAGGCGAAGTCGAAGGTGGCACGATCCGCCTGCCCATCGCCATGGCCCCGGAATTGCGACTCGAGCGCGCCCGTGTCCGCTACCAAGACGGACAAGTTTTTTTAACCGACTCGACCACCGCCGCATGGGCAAATGGCCGCATCCATTCATCCGGCGAGTGGGACATGCAATCCCAGCAGTTTTCCGCCACCGGCGATGCCTCGGGAATGAAATGTGAGGATGTCTTCAGTGCGGACTGGTCCAAGCGACTCACGGGCGATGTCGTTTCTAATTTCACGTTTGAGAATCGCTTGGGCTACCCGCAAGCCCGCGGCAAGCTCGCCATCCAGAACGGCACGCTCACCGCGCTGCCGATGCTCGATGCCCTTGCCGCTTACGCAGATACCCGGCGTTTCCGGACGGTCATCCTCAGCGACGCCCACACCGAATGGCGTTGGAAAAGTGGCGAGATTTCTCTATCGAATCTCGTCCTCGCCAGCGAAGGGTTGGTGCGACTGGAGGGAAATATCGTCATCCGCGAGCGAAAAATCGATGGACTCTTCCGCCTCGGTCTCGCCCCCGGCACGCTTGCCACCATCCCCGGTGCTGAGACGGATGTCTTCCTCCCCGGCGAGCGCGGCCTGTTGTGGACTCCGCTCCGCATCACCGGCACCTTGGACGATCCACGCGAAGACCTCACCGACCGGCTCGTCACCGCCGCCGGCTTGCGGATGTTTGATCAGATTCCTGAGACGGGTGAAAAGGTCATTAAGTTCACTCAGTCCGTGCTCGGAGATTCTTCTGAGAAAACTATCCAGCAAGGGGTGAAACTTCTCGAAAAAAGCAGCGGAACCGTGCGTGAAGTCAGCGGCATCCTTGGCAGTATCCTCGGCGGTAGTAGTCCCGAAGTACCGGTGAAAGACGAAGATGCTCAATGATTTTCAAAGTAGAACGGACGAACTTTGATAGAATAGTTCCCTCGGGCGGATCAATTTGACTTACTATACTATCCGCTTGAATGGCAGATCCGTCACATTTGTCTGGTTGAGATAAATAACTCCGCGCCCCTTGCTTTGGTTGTTTTGATGGTGGTGTCACGATCCGTGCGCCGCGAAATCCAAACAAGCCATCGCAGTTGTGATTTTTCACCAGAAAAAACCGGCCTTTCCCTCTCATCCGGCAGCATTTTCGCTGATCGAAGTGGTAGCCGTGATCGCGGTTCTGGTGATTCTCATGACCGCCAGTATTAGCCTGCTCAATAGCACCGGCTCCCAAGCTCGCAAGGCTGCGACCGACTCATTCATCGGCTTAGTCGAACAAGCGAGAACCCGCGCCATCACCTCGCGAAGCGATGTAGTTCTGGCAATCACCGACCCCGGAGATCTCCCAAACGGTGACGAACGCTGCCGCATTGGAATATTCAAAGTTAAGGAATTACCAAATAATCCAACCGTGCTTGAAGGTGAACTCTCCAACCGCTGGCAAGCACTCAACCGAGGCGTCATCCTCAATGGTGGAGACCTCGGTGGAGTGGCCAATCCGATGAATCTACCGAAAATTACCATCACTTACGGTGGGGTCAAAAATCTTACCGTTAGGGCACATGTTATTGCCTTCAATGCTCGTGGTGGACTGCGCTATCCGTTTGGCTCTACTTCGATCATCGTCCGACTCGCTGAAGGAGGATACCGCAACGGCATCGCCACACCGAACCGACGGGGTCCAAATAAAACAGTTTCTGAAAACCTCCTGAAAATCGGTCGCGTCACAGCCCGCCCCTACCGGATTGACGGATGAAAGACTCTCGGATCACCTCATGGAAAAATCGTGGCTCGTCGTTGATTGAAACGGTCATCGCGATGGGCGTTCTAGCAGTCGCCATTCCATTGGTTTTCGGCGCCTTGGCGGAATCCGGTAAAAGCACCCAATCGTCCGAGGCAGAAACTCGCAGCACTTGGATCATCCCCGCTTGCATGGAAGAAATCCAAGCGTCCCGCAGCGGCCGCCCCCAATTTTTCCCCGCCACCGTGGTGAATGAGACATTTCCTCCGCCAGGCGACGTCTGGGCCTTGGCATTCTCTGGACAGGGGCAACCTATCGGCAGGGTCTCAAAAGCAGACTACGACAAGGGCATCCAGGAAATCGATGGCAAGCCCACCCGCTACATCGCGACTCTGAGCGCGATGAATACTCCGCCGAGCGCGGCAGGAGCCGACGCAAAAATCGGCATTGCGTCCACCCTGCGGGTCCAGATCTCTTTGGAATTTCCTGCTACCTCGCCAGTCGCAAAACGCCAGAAACTCGAATTCTACACCCGTATTCCATGATCTTCCGCCCACGGAGTAACGGTGGGTTTTCACTCATCGAACTGATGTTTTCGATGGCGATCGGGTCGGTGATTCTCATTCTCGCGGCGACGATGCTAGGAACTTCTGGCGACGGATATGAACGCATCAGCGGCAACGTCGGCTGCGAGCGGGAGGCACGAGCGGTGATCACACAACTCTCTTCAGATCTCGCCACCGCAGCCTTCCACCAGAGCGGGATCATCGAAAAATCCACCGCAGCGTGGCCCGTGGATCGCCTCGGATTTCTCAGTCTCCAGCCAGAGGCAGCACAAACCGAGTCAGGCCGCATCGGCGACCTATGTGCGGTGAATTATTACATACAAGACCTAACTCTTGGCGGAAAAACCGTCCGCTGCCTGATGCGGGGATTTCGCGAAAGTAATGATACTTTTAAAGCTCTGCGCGATGGAGACACCGTCCCGTTATATCAACCCAACCCCACCTTAGATGAGCCAATCGCCTTCGGGGTGGTGTCATTCGAAGCGCGCCCGAAATCAAGGGACGGCCAAGGGAAATGGATCGACTGGGTTACGAACGGCGTTCTCGGTCCCGAAGCACTCGAAATCAAAATCGTCATCGCTCGCCGCAATCTCACAGGGAAACTGAAACTCCCCGCCGACTGGGATGGCAGCGGTAGTAAAGGGAATTTTTTAGGTGAAGCTGCCAAGGCAGATCAAAATAAAGATCTCGAAGTTTATATAACCACCCTCCGATTTGGAAATCATGGAAAACGATAACTCTTCATCCCATCAAAAAACGCCTGCTGGATTCACCTTGCCTGCAATCCTCGTTGTCGTTGCCGCCTTGCTGATTCTCGCCGTGGGAATTCTACTAGTCGTCGATATTGAGCGCAGCACTTCGCGCTCTTTCGTAGATCGCGAGAAGGCAGAACTCGCTGCTCACGCCGGACTCGAAGAAGTCAAAGGAATTCTCCAAAGAGAAGCAGCGAATGATGATTTTTTGATTTTGCAAGCTGCCGCCGAGCGCGATGCCAATTCCATTTCACTGAAAGAAATGCCTCCTTATCTATACATTGCGAGGGGTAAAGGTGGCGATGATCGGGTTAGCTTCCGATACCTTCCATTGTTTAGCGGTATGACCTCTCCTACACTAGGAAACGACCGGGAGCTTCTCGCGGCACCCAAACCCAGCGAAATAGTCGGGACCCTCCCGAAAAATTTCAATACGTTACCATGGTATGATCAAGTGGCAGTTTCTTGGATCTCAATTTCGGACGAGAAAAATAGAATAGTTTCAAGATATGCTTATTGGGTCGAAGATTTACAAAGTCGCGTGGATGCTGGAACAGCGGGTAACACAAAGGATGGCGGTGCGCATAAGCGTTATGGTTGGACACCTGAAGACATTTCGAAGTTTTCGAGATTTCCTGCTCCCGGCCTGAATCCCGAGGAATCAAAACTTGATATCGATGGACGCGACGCCCATCCGCCATTAAATGCGGTAGCTCTTTATGCACTCGATCCGTTCGTAGGAACGAAGGATGATTCCTCTCTTGATAGAACAATCATTGAAGCGCGGAAAATGCTGGTTTCGCCTAATTCTACTTTGGCAGCTGCTGGAATCTCGCCACCGCAAATTCGTGGGGCAGACGGTCACCTTACGGATGCGAAGGCCCGAGCGGTTGAGGAGAATCTCACCGCCTCGGTTCAGCCTTATGATGAGCAACCTCTCGTTCCATTCGCTAAGGGTATCGATTCGGGAGTCACTGGACAGCCGAAGCTCAATTTGAATTCCCTTCTTGCGAAACCATCAGCGGAAGCGATTGACGAAATGGCTGCATGGATCAGCAGAGGGCTTCCTAAATTTGAAGCTCGCAAAGGATTAGGAGTCTTTCCGCAAAACTATCTGAAGACCCTTGCTGCGAATGCCATCGACTATGCGGACACTGATAGCGAGGCAACAGTAAGCCAAGTGCCATTTACTTCGAATTCCTATCGAGGCCTAGATGCATATCCATTGTTAAGTGAGATCATTCTGCATACAAAGTATCTTGGTATTGCGAATTTAAAAAATCGGAAAGTCATGCTTTGGCAAATGATTCTCTTTGTAGAACTTTGGAACCATACCAACCAAAAAGTTTCTGGAACGGCGAGTGTGACCTACGAGAATAAACTAAGGCCTACAGCAATTGGAGCGGGGGTAACCGGGCTTTATTTCGATAGCGATGAATTGATTAATGATCCGAATCAGGTTAGCGCGGATCCGCCTCTCATCAAGAGCGATGGTCGCTTTTGGACAGGGCCGCTCGGTTTTCTCGGAAGCTCGGAAGTTAAGCTTAAACCTAATCAGTATCAGTTTTATCGAGCTGTTACTGTTAATTACTTCATTGATGTTGGACCTTCTTCAATGTATCTCGTGGATAAAACTCCATTCGAAATTAATGAGCAACTTTCAGGGTCTTCGGGAATCAGTTTGAAATGGAACGGGAGGATTATTGATCGTAGTGACAAGCTATTACGAGGAAAGTTGGGCGAATCAGATTTTGATTTTATGATTGGAACGAAGAAGCAGATCGGGCAGGCGCAGATTCCCGGACACAGTTACGGAATTCCAAAGTCGTTTTTTAAAGATGCCATGGGGGATTCTAGGCAGTCGATTTATCTATTAGGAGATGAAGTGTTCCCACTATCGAATAACTCATATCCAGGAAACGTAAGTCCAAACCGGCGCAATATTCGGAATGTGGCAATTTATAAAAATGGCCAAGGTTCGGGTCGTGTTTATGGGAGAGTTCAACCGTCGGAGTGGCCTGATGGCGGGCATGACACTGAGGTGCCCTCATCCAAACTTCCTATAATCTCGGTATCGGAGACCAACTATGATCCGGCGAATCGTGATATATACCCCGAAGTCACAAATGCACTTGAAGGTGAGGCACCAACCTACCTTTCAAATCGAGGCCGTTTCTATAGCGCGACTGAATTTGGCCGACTTTACGATCCAATCATGTTTGAACCGAAGTATAAAAGATCAGAAGATACGACTTCGATTTTGAATGGATCGATTCCTTCGGGCCAAGTTTCGTGGCCATCGGTTGAAGTGGGTTCAATACCCAGTCCGTATTTCGGAGGGGGAAACACTCTTCGCATCGGAAGATCGGAACATCCGTTGTTTGACCAACCGGCGAAGCACGGTCCTGCATCCATGCCTGGAAATCATGCGGCGCGTCTTCTGGATCTTTTTCATGCGGGTAAATCTCGGTCAGCGAGCGCAACCGACCGGGAGGGACCATTGGTCAGAATCGAAGGGCATATCAATATAAACACTGCATCTCGGGACACGCTCCGCGCGATGGTGTCTGGCTTGCTGGTGTCGGATCCAAGACTCGTTCGGCGAATGTCTGAGATTCATGACCCTCGGACTATGGCTGCACCGGTAGAGCCTCTGGAAGTATCGGTCCCAACGAAGGATAAGCAGGGTGACGTATTGGCGGATGCGATCATCCGAGGCAGGCCATACTCATCACCCTCCGAAATGGCATCCGCATTGACAGAGGATGGGAATGTTGTTTTCGGAAATCGAGATCTACTGCCTGATGGAAACAAGGTGCAATGGTCAGATGCTGCTGCTGAAGAGGCATTTGGTCGCGCTTATGAGTCCGCCACGGTCCGGTCGAGAAATTTTCGAGTTTGGGTGATAGGGCAGTCGATTAATCCCACTCAAGCCTCTAATACTATTCCTGAAGTTTTGGCTGAAGTCCGGAAGGTTTATACTGTTTTTGCCGATCCCGGAGAACGCAAAGCAAGTGGGGAAATTGATCCTACGAAATTCAAAATCAAAACGATTAGTGAAAACGATTTTTAAATCCTTGGTATTGTTTTTGACGACTTACATTTCCGGCTTTGCTGAAAAAGATCCTGCCGCAGTTCCTATGGGCTTCATTCGCGTGGTAGATGCAATTGCCAAAGGGACTGGTCCTTTAAATGTTTTTTTCGATGGTGAAGACATGCGTCCTAAAGGCTACCAGCTCGGCGATGCGACCGGTGGTATCGGGCTGAAACCGGGGAGCCATAAAGTAAAATTCGTGAGGGAGGGCGTTGTGGAAGGCACGACAACGTTGATTTTGGAAAAAAACCAAACAGTGACGGTGATTCCTTTTGCCGAGCTAGTTCCGGCGACCGATCAAAAACCGGCACACTTCAGAGTTCAGATTTTACGTCTGAAGCAGAAGTCTGTGGACTCAGGTCGAGTGGTTACTTTCGTTTCAGTTTCTGCAAACCCTGAGTTGAAGGCGGAATTGATGAATGATGATGGGACTTGGGTGGGTTCTTTTGTGAAGCGGTTAGCAATTGCGGAGATCGTAATGAAGTCTTCTCAAGCATTTGTTCCAGTTAGGTTAAATGGGATGATGACAAATCCGATTCCGGTCGGAGGCGATGGGAATTATGTAGTAGTACTTTACGACGACGCCGACTCGAAGGTGCAGTCACTTTATTTTCGTGATTTTAGATACCTTAGCGCGGATTGAACCTTTTTTTAACTCGGGAGTCGTGTAGACAAGCTCATGCGTCGGCTTCGTAATGATCTTCCTTATACTTTTCGCCCGCCTCGGGTGCAGGCTTGGCTACGGCCGCTTGGGCTAGCTTTGAATCGGGCGGTTCATCTTTCGCGGAAGTATCGGGTCACGAGGATTGAGGCGGAGGGATTTCAGCGGGTTCGTGAGCTGAGCGAAGCGGGTCACGCGGTGTTAATTGCGCCGAATCATTCGGACCACTCGGATCCGCATGTGGTGATGGAACTGCTGGCCCGCCACGGGATGCGGGCGTGGTTCATGGCGGCGCGTGAGATTTTCGAAGTCAGCCCGACGGCGTCGTGGGCCTTGCAGAGTATGGGCGTTTTTTCGGTGGACCGCGATGGCCCGGACCTTTCCGCGATCAAGACGGCGATCACGCTGCTAGAAACTGGGAACGATCCGCTGGTGATTTTCCCCGAGGGAGAGATCTATCACCACCACCGTCGGCTGGATCCGCTGAACGAAGGGGTTTCGTCGATTTTGCTCAAGGCTGCGGCTCGTATGGTGACGGGGAAAAATGCTTATCTGGTGCCCGTCGGTCTGCGGTTTTTTCACGACCCGTCGGTAGAAGCGACGTTTTGTGATCGGTTGGCGAAGTTAGAGGACCGCATCGGCTGGACTCCGAAGCCACGGATGGCGGTGGATGATCGGATTCACCGGTTAGGCACTGGCATCTTGGCACTCAAGGAAACCGAATACCTTGGCTATGCCGGCTCTGGAGACGTTCAGCACCGGCTCACTTATCTGTGTGAAACCTTACTGACATTGGTGGAAAGTCGCTATCCGCGCGATGCCAAGGCGGTGACTCCACCTGAACGAGTGAGGGCGCTGCGCTATCGAATCCGGCGGCGTTTGTTGGATGCCCAGAATCCGCCAACTCATGATGAAAAGGAGATGCTGCTTGATGATCTGGATCGGGTTTTCACCGCGCTACAGGCTCACAGCTACATCGGCGATTATTTGTTGGTCGATCCGACCTTGGATCGCCGGGCGGAGACGATTCTGAAGCTGGAGGAAGATCTCTTTGGTTTTCCGACTTATCCTATTGACCGCACGGCCCGGGTGATCGCTGGCGAGCCGATCTCGGTGAGTGAGATGCTTGCGAATGGCGATCTTCCGGCGAAGGGCGGCGCGGTGCAGCTAACGGAACTTCTGGAAATGCGGCTGAGTGACCTATTGAAGTAAGGTGGCCAGTTAGGAAAGCAAGCGGGTTCGGATTAGTTCGGTGACTTGCTTGGGATTCGGCTTGGTGGAGGCGAGTTTCATGACTTGGCCGGTGAGGAAGTTGAGGAGCTTCTCGTTACCGGCTTGGACGGCGGCGGTTTCGGTGGGGTTGCTGACGATGATTTGTTCCACGAGAGCTTCGAGTTCACCTGCTGCGGCCGCTTTGAATCCAAGATTTTCGGCGATGGCGGCGGGGTCTTTTTCCGGAGAATCGAACAGCACGGTGAAGACCTCCTTGGCTTGGTTGGCGGCGAGTGCGCCAGTTTCTACCAGAACCAAGAGCGAGCGGAGTTTTTCTGGGGCGACGGGGCATTCGTCGATGCGGAGTGAGCGCTCGTTGAGGGTGCCGAGGAGATTGTTGATGATGAAATTAGCAACTTTTTTACCGGGAATTACAGGGTCGGTGACGGCCTCAAAATACGCGGCGAGGTGCTTATCCGAGGAGAGCACCGAGGCGTCATAGGCGGTGACTCCGAGGTCTCTCTCAAAGCGTGCGGAAAGTTCGTGCGGTAGCTCGGGGACGAGTGGACGGACCTTTGCTAACAAGGGCGCGGTTTCGATGGGGAGCAGGTCCGGACAGGAGAAATAGCGGTAGTCGTGGGCGTCTTCCTTAGTGCGCATCATTTGGGTTTCCCCGCGGTCGTCATCCCAACGGCGGGTGGACTGAATTTGTGGGATCCCGCGATCCATGTCCTCGGTCTGGCGCTGGATTTCGAAATGGATGGCACGGCGGATGGCGGAGATGGAGTTGAGGTTTTTCAGCTCAACCTTTTGCCCTAACGGTTCCTCGGGTGTCCTGCGGAGGGAAATGTTGACGTCACAGCGGAGTTGGCCTTTTTCCATGTCGGCATCGGATACGCCGCCTTGTTGGAGGATCATTTGGAGCGAGCGGACGTAAGCAAAGGCTTCCTCGCCGGACACGAGGTCTGGTTCGGTGACGATTTCCATGAGCGGAGTGCCGGCGCGGTTGAAGTCGATGAGTGAGGAGCTGCCGAGGTGGGTGGATTTCGCGACGTCTTCTTCGAGGTGGATGCGGTTGAGGCGGACGACTTTGTTCGCGGTGGCGATGCTTTTCCGGAAGTCAGTCGGGTAGCAGTGGTCGTAGAGCGGGACGCCGCCGCCGATGCAGAGTGGCAGATCCATTTGGGTGGTCTGGTAGTTTTTCGGCATGTCCGGGTAGAAGTAATTTTTCCGATCCCATTTGGAAATTTCCGGCGAGCCGCAACCGATCATGAGTCCGGTAAGGAGGGTTTTCTCGATGGCCTCGCGGTTTAGGACCGGAAGGGCACCGGGAAGCCCGAGGCAGACGGGACAGGTGTGAGTGTTCGGAGTGGCGCCGAAGGAGGTGCGGCAGGCACAGAACATCTTGGTCTGGGTGTTGACCCGGCAGTGGACTTCGAGGCCGATGGTGACGAGGTAGGGCATGGGAAGAAGAAGAGGTGGAGCGCTGATAGTGGATCGTTGATGGGAAGATGAAGATCGAGATAGTGAATTATTTCTTTCCATCAACTTTCTACTCTCAACCATCAACATTCTTCAAAGGCTCAAGTCGTGGAGGAGTTTTTGGATTTTAGGATCGGCGAGGGCTTTGGTGAGGAGCGGGTGGCGGAGAAGTGTGCTGAATTTCCCCTCGCGGGCAAGGGATTGGAGTTCGGGATCATCGACGATGATGGCGCGGGGGATGGGTTTCCCGGTGCGGGGGTCGATGACGGGCTTGAGTGGAGAGGCGGATCGGGCGGTGATGAGTTTCGCCAAGGCGATGCGGGACGGCTGGGTGAGTGGATCGAGGGCGGTGATCCAGGCGGTGGGCAGGGCTGACTCAATGGTGGACTTCAAGCGCTCGGTGAAGGAATCGGTTGGAGTTTCCTTAATGCCACGGGAGGTCCCGGAGTAGGAACGCACTTCCGCGACGGAGCCTTGGTGGTGGACGAGTGCGATCCCGGTTAGCCAGATGAGTGAGGTCGGGATGAGCGCGAAGAGAAGCATAATCACCTTCATGGCCAGTGAGCGTGGGGTGGTGGCTTCACTGGATTTCCCGAACGGTTTGGCGATCATTTTCACGATTTTCCGAAGGAGGAAAAAGGCGATGAGGAACGCGGTGACGGGAACTCCGGTGGTGATCCATGGTAGGGATTTACCAGTCCAGTCGATGGAGAGCGAAGGGGCCTGCTGCCACACTTGGAAGCCGATCCATGTGCTGAGAGCGAGGATGACCGTGCCGATGACCATCCGCGTCATGCCACGCAGCAGGACGAATCCCGCACAGACGGCGAAGATCAGAAGCGCGGCGGTGCCGAGGCTGAGCGGTGGAATGGAGTCAGGGGACACTTGATTTGATAGAACCTGCGGCGCTGAGATAGGAAAGAAATTGCAAACTGAGAACTGAAATATGCTGGTTCTCGGCGGAGCTTGAGGCACCACGAGAGTGGCAGTGACCTATTTAAGGAAACGCCTCTGGAGCAGGCTCGGTCTCATGAATGCGGCCATAGTCCACTTCAAGAATACCCTCCTCGTGCTCGGTGTAAATTTCCACGAAGCGGTGGCCGAAGCAAACATCGCTCCACAGGTAGCTTTCATGGCTCTGCACCGAGGCGGGGATGACGGTGTCGATGCAGACGATGGACGTCATGAAACGGGCGGCAGATTTTTTTAACTGCTCCGGCGTGACTCCGTGGAGGGGACTTTCCTCATCGATGAAATGCCGGATCGTCAGGGCAGAAGGGAAGATGATGAGATGATCATACTCTAACTTCAGGGTATAAAAACGGCGGGCATCGTCGTCTCCTTCGATCTTTTCCTTCCGCACCATCATCAGCCGGAACTCGGCTTCTACCATCGGCTGGTGGTGCAGATTGGCCACTCGCATCTGTAGTGCAGGCCTGCCGTCGAAGTTGGAGATCACCAGCTTACGGCTGAAGAGCAGCCGTGCCATCGGCCGTGAAAATCGCACGAAAATCAGCCCAGTGATCACGGCGGTAAAAAACATCCCGACGATGATCTCGATCGTGGTGAACACATCGCCGTAGAGATTCGCCGGATAGAGATGGCCGAAGCCGACGGTGGACAGCGTCTGCACGCTGAAGAAGAAGGCGCTGGTAAACGAGCCCGGCTTCATTTCCGCAATGCAGTCACCTCCGAGCAGATAGATCGTGGCGAAGGCGAGATTGATGGTCAGATAGACCGCCAGAACAAATAGGGCGAAGCGTGCCCAGCTTAGCGAAAGAATGGTGCGGTAGAAGTCTCGCCAGCCAGTCCGGCCCGAGTTCATCAGCAAGAACCGCATATTTCCCGAGCGGATAGAAACCGGCGGCGATGGGCGTTTCATGCAGTCGGTTTCACGAGGGGGAGGCAGCGGCGAGGCAGATGTGCCTCGCCCTGCAAGCCGGAGTTAGTATGCGCTAGAGGTCCTTGTCGGGACTGGAGGGATCGCGGATGTATCCGGCTGAGCACCGCCGGTGGCGTCGGCGCGGTTTTCGATGCGGTTGCCGACTTTCTGGAGGTCTTGGCCGAAGCCTCTTGTGGCGGCGCAGGAGGTTGAGAACGCGGTGGCGAAGAGGGCGAGCAAGGCGGTGGTGATTTGAAAATGCTTCATTGTAAGTTCGAGTTAGGCCAATTTCGGGGATGATGCAACGGGAAATCTGCCCAACAAATTAACGTGGCCGGGTCATTTTTTCCGGTGTCAGGAGATCGTCGAGCTGGTCCTTGGCGAGCCAGCCCTTTTCGAGGACGAGGGCATAAACGCTGGCTCCGGTGGCGAGTGCTTCCTTGGCGATGGCGGCGCTGCGCTCGTAGCCGAGCACGGGATTGAGCGCGGTGACGATGCCGATAGAGTTTCGGACGTAGTCGAGGCAGCGTTCACGGTTCGCCTCGATGCCGGAAATGCAGCGGGTGTGGAGGACGATGGCGGCATTTCGCAGCAGGGTGAGGCCGAAGAAGAGATTGAAGGCGATGATGGGTTCCGCCATGTTGAGCTCGAGTTCACTCGCCTCGCAGGCCATGGAAATGGTGACATCTGCGCCGATGATTTGATAGCAGACCTGACTTACCATTTCCGGGATGACGGGGTTGACCTTGCCGGGCATGATCGAGGAGCCGGGCTGCATGGCGGGCAGGCGGATTTCGTAAAGCCCGGCGCGGGGTCCGGATGAGAGCCAGCGGAGGTCGTTACAAATTTTAGAAAGCTGGATTGCGGCCGTTTTCATGGCGCCGCTCATGAGCGAAAATGAGCCACTATCTTGGGTGGACTGGACGAGATTTTCCGCTAACCGGACCGGTAAACCACTGACTTCTGCGAGGTGCTGGACGCAGAGTGGCGCGTAGCCGGGTGGGCTGTTAATGCCGGTGCCGACGGCGGTGGCTCCCATATTGACATCTAAAAACTCCTCCGCAGCGCGCTCGATGTAGCGGATGCCGTCCTTGATCGAGGCGGCGTAAGCGGCGAATTCTTGGCCCAGCGTCATCGGCACGGCGTCCTGATTCTCGGTGCGGCCCATTTTCAGCACATCTGCGAATTCCGTGGCCTTGGCGATGAGCGTGGCTCTTAACTCCCGCAGGGCTGAGGTGGCATCGCGCATCGTTAGAATGACGCCGAGCTTGATGGCGGTGGGGTAGGCGTCGTTGGTGGATTGCGAGCGGTTGACGTCGTCGTTCGGGTGG
>JAYUHS010000039.1:0-16872 GCA_043766715.1 Luteolibacter sp. | reverse complement strand
CTCTCAATGGCGGCTTCTACAAACGCCGGCCGCTTTCCACCACCCCAGTCGGCCCGGCGGGATACACTTGGTGCAGCACGGAGAATGGTTCCTTCACTCTGCCAGGTGTTTGTGATGTAGCCTACGGCGCGAACGGAAAGTTTGTATATAAAAGCGGGCAGTCAAGAACCGTTACATTTAACAATTCCACCTATGGGCCCGACCCTATTGGAGGGGTTGCGAAGAGCGGTTTCTACAGACAAACCGCTTGGTAATCTCGGTATCGATTTGAAGATCCAGTATAAATACCGTTGAATCTGAAGTTCAGTCAAATCTCACCAAGAAAAGCGGGTGAAAGCTGTGACCACCGAGGAAGCGACGCAAATCACACCGGTAGTGCCTAAATGTGCCGACAAGCATTCGCTAGAATGCGAGTACCTAACAAAATAGCAAAAATTAAAAGACGTAGAGTAAGAGCCGCCAATTCTGGCGGCTCTTTTTGGATGGGGCACTACCGATGAACGTAGATAAGAGAGACGAAAACCCATTCTTTATCCGCGTTCATCCCTGTCCATCTGCGGTTAAAACATCTTTAAAAAGACCGGATTGCCCAAAATGATGGCACCACCATCGCAGCCCACCCCTCTATCAGACAATCTTCAACCGAGCCAAGTCCTGAGTATCGATCAAGCCCACCGGTTTCCCTTCTGCATCCAGCACCACGATATCATCAATCCGGTTTTGACCGATGGTCCTGAGGACTTCCACGGCCAGTGCATCTGCCCGGACGGTGACCGGGTGACGAGTCATCAGCACAGCGACGGATTTGCCGCCTAGCAGAGGGTCACTGCGGAAACTGCGGGCGAAGTCACCGTGAGTGAAAATCCCCGCGAGGCTACCGTCCGGCTTGAGAATGAGACAGGCTCCGGCACGCGCCCGGTTCATGGCATCCAGTGCGGCGAAGACATTTCCATCCTCCGCGACCGTCGGCAGTGCCGAATCGGCACGCATGATGTCGGAAACCCGCGTCAACAAGGCCCGGCCGAGCGATCCACCAGGGTGGAAGCGCGCAAAGTCCTCCTCGGTAAATCCACGCGACTCCAGCAGCACCATTGCCAGTGCATCTCCCATCACCAGCATCGCGGTGGAAGACGAGGTCGGCGCGAGGTTGAGCGGGCAAGCCTCCTTCTCGACCGAGGTGTTCAGCGTGACCTCACTGAGACGCGAGAGCGTGGAGTCCGGCTTGCCGGTCATGGCGATGACGTTCACATCGAAGCGCTTGATAAATGGCAGCAAGTCGAGCAGCTCGCGAGTTTCTCCAGAGTAAGATAGCGCGAGCACGGCATCGCCATCCGAGAGCAGGCCGAGGTCGCCGTGGAGGGCGTTTTGCGAGTCGAGCACCACGGCGGTGGCTCCGGTCGAGTTGAGAGTTGCTGCGATCTTATGGCCGATGTTCCCGGACTTCCCGACACCGACAACAACGATTTTCCCCCGGCCATCGAGCGTTTGTTGCAGCAGTTGCACCGCGACGACCAAGGAATCGTCCAACCGCAGCGCCATGCGACGCAATCCGTCGATTTCCGTTTCGATCACATAGCGGGCACGGGCTAAATATTCCATGGACAAGCAGAAACCCAGAACCCGGCCCTTGGCAAGCACGGTGGGATGCTCCCCATCTTCGGCCCGATGCCTTTGAAGAATGGGGAGCGCCATATTTCAAGGAGTGGTGGACTCCGATCCGCCATGCCCATTAGGAGCCAATGAATCGAGAGAATTGCTTCCCATGGTCCCCGTATGGGCAGGCGATTCGGAGATCACCTCTCCATATGAAGAGGCTCAGCCTCACCATCTTATCCTCTTTATCTGCGTCCATCCGCGTTCATCTGCGGTTAAATTCTCTTCGTTTACCGTGGTCGGATGAGACCGCACTCAATCGTTGGCCTCTATCACCGAGCACGGAGTTTTCCTTGGTGAACGTTCCAATCCTCAAAAACATTGACCTTTCGCCTCGCCGCCTTCGATTCCCTCAGGCATCAAGTGGCCGATGAAAACGCTGGTGACCTTGATTCTGCTCCATGTCTGGCTCCATGGCTGCCTGTGCGCCTCGACGATCACCGTGGTGCCGGTTTTCGAGCCGCTGAGTCTGCACGGCACCGATGGCGATGAGGTAGTCTCCGACATCGGCGAGGCGCTCCAAGCCTCGGTGATGTCGCGACCGATGGCGCTGACCGGGGCATTTCCTGAAATCCTCGTCGATGCCATCCGCACGCCGCACCTCGTTCCGACGAATAACCCGAACTACAAAGTCCAGGAAGCCAACCTGCTCGTCCTCTGCAACATCGGGATCAGCGGGGAAATCATCGACGGTATCCTCACCGTGAAGCTCAACGTCGCCGAACTGGCCATCCCGCCGGATGTGGACCTCACCACCCGCCAGATCCTCAAGCTTGCGATCATCGCCCTCCGGAAAACGCTGGACGAATACCAACGCCCGCAGACCCAGCCGCTGCCGGTGGTGCTCATCATCGACGGCACCGACCAATCAAAAGCTAGCCTGCGCGACCTCGGCTGCAAGTTCGTCATCGGCGAGGCTGCCGCTAATTAGTTTGCCCGTGGACTCTCATCCCGAATGGCGACTGCGAGCTCGTGCTGCACTGGAAGCCTACTTGCGAGACCGATCGTATCCGCGCTTCACTTTGCTTATTTTGGTCACCGTCGCCGGGTGTGCCGGGTTCCTGATTTCCTATGTTCTGCTGCATCTTGGCTTGCAGAAAATGGCCTTTCGCTACCCGCTCGCCGTCGTTGGCGGGTATGTCGTTTTCCTGATCCAACTGAGAATCTGGGTGGAAATCGAGCGCAGCCGCTACCAACCGCACGAGGTCCATATTTCCACCGACCCTCCCGAGGAACCCGGCGAGTATTCCGTCTTAGATCGATTTCAGCGCGGCGAATCCTCGTGGCTCGATTGGCTGAACTATGGAAATCCCCTGATACCCGGAGAGGGCTGCCTTGTCGTCTGCCTGTTCACTGCGGTGATCGGAATCATCGTCGGCGCGGTGATGACGGTGGCCTCTTTCTTCGTCGCCGGCCCAGGATTTCTCGCAGAGGTGTTTCTGGATGCGGTCGTGGTCTCCCTGCTCTATCGCCATCTTCGACACGCGGCTCGCGAGCATTGGCTGGGGACTGCGGTGAGACAAACTTGGAACACCGTCGCGATGACCGCGATCGCGATGGGAGTTATCGGTTTTTGCCTCGATGCCTTCGCTCCGGGCAGCCACTCCATCGGCCCGGCAGTGAAGGAGCTGATCCACCAATGGCAAGCGCTCTGACGCAAGAATCGGTGTTTTCCCTTTTCAATGCAGGGCGGTTTCCGCTTTGATCCGGCAGCTCCAATCCCGCATGTCCACCCTTCCCAAAGATCCTCGTCCCTTCAAGCGTGCCATCCTCAAACTCAGCGGCGAGGCCCTGCGCGGACCCGGCTCGCGGGATAATATTTCCCCGGAAATCGTTGACCGCATCGCCCTAGAAATCCGTGAGGCCGTGCAGGGCGGGCTTCAGCTCGGGGTCGTCGTCGGTGGCGGGAATTTCTGGCGCGGAGCCAGCGCCTCAGCCCGCGGCATGGACCGCGCGACAGCCGACTACGTCGGGATGCTTGCCACGGTGATGAATGCGCTCGCCCTTGAAGGGGCGTTAGAACACCACGGCGTCACCTGCGTCGTCCAGTCCGCCATCGAGATGAAGAACGTCGCGGAAACCTTCATCCGTCGCAAGGCCGAGAAGCAGCTCGACGAGGGCAAGGTCGTCATCTTCGCTGCCGGCACCGGTAATCCTTTCTTCTCCACCGACACCACCGCCGCCCTGCGCGCCAGCGAAATGGGGGCCGACGTGATCCTCAAGGCCACCCAAGTGGACGGCGTTTACGACAGCGACCCACGCCATAATCCCGACGCCAAGCGCTACGAGACCGTCACCTTTCACGAGTGTCTTTCCCAGCGACTCAACGTGATGGACGCCACCGCCTTCAGCCTCTGCATGGACAATCACGTGCCGATCATCGTCTTCGACCTCGCCCCTCACGGAAATCTCTCCCACGCCCTCCGCGGTCTGCCCATCGGCACCCTCGTCCACGGCGAGTGACTCCCAGCACTTCCCGCCTCCGCTTTTATTCCACCGCCAAGACGCCAAGAACGCCAAGTTTTAAGACCGGAAAAACCTAAAGCCCCGGTCTTCCCTTATCTTCCTTGGCGTCTTGGCGGTCGAAATTTCTAATCTCCAATCTCCCACCTCAAATCCACCATGGACCCAGCAGAAGCCATTTTCGAAACCGAAGACGCGATGAACAAGTGCGTCGATTACCTCATCCACGAGTTCGCCGGAGTGCGCACCGGCAAGGCCAGCCCGGCGCTGATTGAGAATCTCGACGTCCACGTCCATGCTTACGGCGCCGTTTCCAAGCTCAAAAGTCTCGCGATCATCAACTCACCCGAGCCACGGATGCTGGTGGTCCAGCCGTTCGATCCAGCCACCACCCGCGACATCGAGCGCGCGATTCGTGAGTGCAAGCTCGGCCTCAATCCCGCCGCCGCAGACCGCTCGATCCGCGTCCCGATCCCCGAGCTGTCTGAAGAACGCCGCCGCGACATGGTAAAAATGATCAAGCAGCTCGCCGAGGAGGCCAAGGTCCGGCTCCGCGCCGCCCGCAAGGACGGCATCGACACCGCCAAGAAAATGAAGGCCGACAACTTCATCACCGAAGACGGCCAGAAGGACTTCGAGAAAGAAGTCCAAGACCTCACCAACAAATACACCAAGAAGATCGAGGACCACGCCACGGCCAAGGAGGCAGATCTGATGAAAGTCTGATCCCCCCTCGGCCGCGTGCCGGTTATTTCAAATCGAAATCCGGTGCCAGCAGCAGCACCTGAGTCTTGCGGAAGGCCGCCATCCGTGAGGCCAGTTTGGAAACGGCGGCGCGCGCTGGCTCCGGTAGAGTTTCCATGATGCCAGTGCTTTTCAGTAGCTCCTGAATTTTCAATGCAGAGTCCGGTACGACTGAAGCTCGGATGATTTCGTCATCGTCCTCCTCCGCATCCGGCTTGGCAAATAGACCTTCCAAGCCGCTCTTCGGCTCCGGCAGAAGCTTCACTTCGGGTTTCACCAGTTTCGCCGCCTCCGCCGCGTAGTTGACCGCTTGTTGCAAGCCGCCGATTTCGTCCACCAATCCGATGTCCAGCGCATCCTGCCCGCTGTAAACCCGGCCACCCGCTAGCGATTCCAGATCGCCCTTCAGCGCCTTGCCGCGGCCATCCGCGACCCGCTTCTTAAAGGTGGCATACACTTCCGTCATCGAGTCCCGCACCTGCTTCGCCTCGCCCTCGCTGAAGCCACGCATCATGCTCATGGCCCCGGCATTCTTGCCGCGCTGGATGGTGTGGGTGGTGATCCCGACTTTCTCCAGCGCCTCGCCGATCACGAATTTCATCCCCACCACGCCGATCGAGCCGGTGATGGTGCCCGCTTCCGCGAAAATGCGGTTCGCCGAGCTGGAGACGTAGTAGCCACCGCTCGCCGCCACCCCACCCATCGAGACGATGAACGGCTTACCCGTGGCATTCCACTCATCCGTCGCCTCCCACAAGACCTCGCTGGCCAGCGCCGAACCGCCCGGTGAATTCACCCGCAGCACTAGCGCCTTGGCCTTCTCCTCCTTCGCCAGCTTGAGAATCTGCGTCCTCACCGGCGCGATGGACTCCTCGGTGATGTCGCCGTCCAACGCGACCACGGCGACGAAATCTTTATGAAATTTCCCCTTCCCGGACTCCTTGAACATCAGCTTGAAAATATCCATCAGCCCGTTGATTTCCGGTCCATCCAGATCTGGCAGCTCGTAGCTGCGGTCGAAGTCTGCCTCCTCACCGTAAACTTCGCGCAGCTTTGTCACCAGATCCGTGCGGTAGAGCAGCTCATCCGCCAGCTTCGCCGCCACCGCCCGCTTCGGCGTCAGCGCCCCGTCGTCGATGATCACTTGCACCTGCTCCGGCTTGAGTTTCCTGCCCTCCGCCACCTGCGCGACGATCTGATCGTAAAGTGAGCCGATGAGCTTTTCCTCCTGCTTCAGCGCATAATCACTCGGCCCAGTGAGGTAGTAATTTTCCCCGAAGCTCTTGAAATCCCCGATGTGGATCACGTCCGCCTTCACCCCCAGCTTGTCGAGGAGTCCTTTAAAATACATCGACTCGGCGTGCAGCCCTTGGAACTCGCAATCCGCCTCTGGCATCAGCGTGAAATGATTTGCCGCGCTGCCCAGCAAGGCCGTGCGGTTCGTCAGATGCTCGCTGTAAAGCCAGACATCCTTGCCCGCCGCCCGCACCGCGAGCAGTTGCTTGCGGATTTCCTGAAGCTGCGAGAAATCCGCCTGCATCTCGTCCGCATCCACCACCACCGCCTTCACCGCCGCATCGGTCGCTGCCTTTTCCAAGCTCCGCGTCAGGTCCAGCAGCGTCAACGATCGCGACGGCGCGAAGGAGAGACCCGCCAGCCCCCGTTCCTTCTGCCCGGACTCCGAGATCGGCCCCTCCAGATCGTAAACTGCGATGATCGGCTTGACCTCCTTTTCCGCAGCCTTAGCCAGCGCAAGAGTGGGACAAAGGACGAGCGAACAGCAGAGAAGCAGGCGATTCATGCGCGTGATTACACCATTTCCACCGGCATTCAAACACAGACATCGGGAATTGATTTCTCCTGATCGGGCCTGCGATCCCGGTCGCCTCGAAACTAACGTTTACCGACGAGAGTGATGATGCCGCTGACCTGATCACTGCCGTCTGTGGCGCTAAAACGGGTCGTAAGTGTCACCGCGTCGGCCTTCACCGTGGCGTTGGCATAAGTTTTCACGGTCACAGAAAACTTCTCACCGCCATCTTTCCCCGAGAATTTCGCCACGATCGGCTGGAGGGTTTTGCCCGTGAAAAAACTCCCGGTGGGCACAAGGGTGATCGAAGACGGTCCCGTCACCTTGGAGGTCGTGATGACACTCGAATTTCCGGCGATTGACTGAAGGAGAAGAGCGGCCATGTCCCGGTTAATCTTTAATTTCTGATTCTTCACGACGATACCTCCGGACTGCTCCTTGATGATCGTATTGAAAACGGACTTCGGGATTTTGCGGGTTTCACCGCCACTTGAGAGCGAGCCACTACCGCCCGTCACTCGGTAATTGCCGTCAGCGCCAACGACTTGTGCGGTGCTTGGCGAGGCAGCGAGAGAAACCACCGACAGGCTGACAGCGGTGAACGCTAGCCGACTTAATTTTACGATTCGTGAAGATAGAGATAGGGTATGGGAGTGCATGATGTGGATGATTATTCGGTGAGACGATGGATGGATGAGCCAAAATTGTGACGGCGCAGCCAAATTATTTGCCAGCATGAAGCTTTAGGAAATTCCTAAATTTTTCAGGCAAAGGTGTCCCCGCTCCGAGCGTGAACTCAAATAAGAAGGAAACCGCCGCCGCCTCCTTCAAGCGGGTAAATCTCGGATTGTCCTGGCTTGCAGCCCCAGTTCCAGCGACGGCCGCTTGGACTTCTGGATCGGAGTGGAGGATCCGCAGGACATTCAACGCCGCCTCCCGCGCGATTTCTTCCGAGGCACCGGCGTCGGCAGTCATCGCCGTCTGATAGGCGTCCAGTGCTTCAGTCGTGTGCCCGAGATTTTCCAGTGCCAAGCCGTGGCAAAGGGCGACTTGGGCGCGTTGATCACTGGGTAATTTCTGGTCTAGCCAGCCTTGCGCCAGTGGTTCGAGAGAGGTCCAGCTTTTCGTCCGCACCGCATCCCATAGCGAGTCGATTTCTAATTGCCTCAGCCGTTTCGCACCGAGTGCTGGCTTTTTCTCAACCGACTCCACCGCTTGCGCCAGACCGTCCAGATCGCCGAGCTTCCGTAGGCATTCGGCCGCGTGAAATTTCGCGAAAAGAGCAACCTCGGTCTCCGCTCCGGCATGGATTTTTAAAAAAGCCGTCTTCGCCTCAAGATATTTCCGCCCTTCGTAGAGATCCATGGCGCTGGTGAATTCCGGTGTCTTCGGCAAGGGCGATCCCGCAGGCTCGGCTTCCACCGGCCTGAGCGGCAGTGCAGTGTGAGTAGTTTCCGGGAAATCAATTCCCGCCTCGCGGATTTCGCCGAGACGCGCGGAATCTGGGAACTCCGCTCGCAGCCGCCCCGCGTAGAGCCTCGCCGGGTCTTCCTCCCCGAGCAGCACCGCAGTTCTTACCAATTGGTAGAGATCATCCTCACGCCCCGGAGCTTTAGGGAAATACCGTTCGACTTGCCGATACGCAGCAGCAGCACCTCTGACATTGCCGTTTTTCTCATGAATCAGCGCCATCGCCCGGAGCTTGATCCGCTCGGTCGCATCATCTCCGGTGTCTGGCACGAATTGATAGATCGCGACCGCCGCCCGCTGCATCCCGGCGGCGAGCGCGTCGCCAGCCAGCTTCAGGAATACGGTCGAGAATGGCAGCATTTCCTCCGGCGTAATGATCAGCCCACCACGATTTTTCCCGATGAAATCCAGCAAAGCCTGCTCGTCCTTGCGGGTGACTGCGGTCTCGACCAGTGCTTGAAAACCCGCGACAATTCCCGAGTCCGGCGTCGGGAAATCGGCCTTGTTGCGGATGGCGATTTCGAGGTTCTCATTCCCTTCCACCATGAGGCCCAACCGATAGTGGCAGACTGCCAGACTGATGTAGAACGCCCCTTGAGGAAAGGTATCCCGCTGCCGGTCGCGCTCTTCGGTGAACTTGGAAAAACGCTGGATCGCCACCGCCCAAGCCTCCGCCCCCATCGCCGCCTCGCCCCATTTCAGCAACGCCATTTTCTGGTCAATATTTCCCCGATCCGCCCCCACATTTGGGAAATCTCGGTAACAAATTTCGAACGACCTCATCGCCTCGTCCCACCGTTTGAGCTTCATTTCGCAGATCCCCTTGCGGAAATACACGGCACCGAACTGCGCCCCATACCATTTGAAGGGATTTTCCTGCCCGTATCGGTTGACCACCCGCTTGTTGAAATCCAGCGCATCCTCCCAGCGGTTCGCGTCCATTGCCGCCTGAGATTTCGCCACCATCGCCTCTAAGTCCGCGTCCTTGCCAAGTACCGGGACACCCAGCAACCACGCGGAGAGCAAGGAAATCAATGAACTACGCAGATTCATGAGCGGGAAAAAACAAGTCTTGGGCAACCGGACTTCCGCCAAGCAAAGATCTCCCACCACAAACCCGCAAGCGGACAATTTTCCGCTTTGTTCTTAAAATCCGTCTTGACCTGTTCAAACGATCATTGCTGAACTCATCCCCATGAGTTCTCAACTCCTCCCCGGCCGCCTCAAGCAGACCTTCGGCTACGACGACTTCCGCCCGTTGCAGCGAGAAATCATGGAGGCCTCGCTGGCAGGTCGTGACGTCGTAGCCATCCTCCCCACCGGTGCCGGGAAAAGTCTCTGCTACCAATTACCCGCCTTGGTCCGCGAAGGGCTGACCGTCGTAGTTTCACCACTCATCGCGCTGATGAAGGATCAGGTGGACCAGCTCGAAGCCAGCGGCGTGGCAGCCACCTTTCTGAACTCGACTCTGGATGGAAATGAAGCCCGCCGCCGGATCACCGCGCTGGACGCCGGGGAATACCAACTTCTCTACGTCGCGCCCGAACGGCTGATGTTGCCAGATTTTCTCTCGCGCTTGAAGGGCTGGAAAATCGCCGCACTGGCCGTGGACGAAGCGCACTGCATCAGCGAGTGGGGTCATGATTTCCGCCCAGAATACCGCCGGCTCAAAGAAGTGCGGCAGCACATCCCAGCCATCCCCATCCTCGCCCTCACCGCCACCGCCACCGAGCGAGTGCGGGAAGACATCCTCCGGCAGCTCGAGCTCCGCGATCCCGCCGTATTTCTCGCCAGCTTCAACCGGCCGAATTTAAAATACCAAGTCATCGCGAAATCCGGAGCCGCCGCCCAGGTTTGTAACTTCGCCAACGCCCGCCCCGGAGACTCAGGCATCGTCTATTGCCAATCGCGGAAAAACACCGAGGCCCTCGCCGCCACGCTCCGTGCCCAAGGGTTTTCCGCCGTCGCCTATCATGCTGGGCTGGACCCTGCGGAGCGCGTGAAAAACCAAGACGCCTTCCTCCGCGACGAGGCCAAGATCGTCTGTGCCACCGTCGCCTTCGGCATGGGCATCAACAAGCCGAACGTCCGCTACGTCATCCACGCAGACTTGCCCAAGAACATCGAGGGCTACTACCAAGAAACCGGGCGCGCCGGACGCGATGGCCTGCCCGCCGACTGCCTGCTGCTCTTCTCCCGTGGCGACGTGATGAAGTACCTCAAGTTCCTCGACGACATTCCCGACGAGCAAGCCCGCACCGTCGCCCACCAGCAGCTCGACCAGATGACCCACTTTGCCGAGAGTGACACTTGCCGCCGCGTCAGTCTGCTCGGCTATTTCGGTGAAACTTGGTCGCCCGAAAACTGCGGCGGCTGTGACCACTGCCTCAGTCCACGCGAGAAATGGGACGCCACCACAGATGTCCAGAAACTCCTCAGTTGCGTGCTTCGCATCCGCCAAGCCGGGAACTTCAGCGTCGGCCTGAACCATGTGTCCGAAGTCCTCACCGGCGGCCTTTCCGAGAAAATCCAGCGCTGGAAACACGACCAACTCACCACCCACGGCATCGGCAAGGACCAGCCGCGCCCGTATTGGGTCGATCTCGGGCGGCAGTTACTACGAGCCGGCCTGCTAGTCGCCAGCACCGATCAGTTTCCCACCGTCGCCGTCAGCCAATCCGGCGTCAGCGCCTTGAAGAACCGGGAAACCGTCATGCTCACCCGCTCGCTGACTATTCCTCAATCCAGAACCGCCCGCACCGGCGACATCCCCTGCGATCCCGGTCTCTTCGACCGCCTGCGGATGCTGCGCAAAGAGCTTGCGGATGCGAAAAACGTGCCGCCCTACGTCGTTTTTTCGGATGTCACCCTCCGCCATTTCTGCCGTGACTATCCGCAAAACGACGCCGCACTCCTCCGCGTACCCGGCGTCGGCGAGAAGAAACTCGACGACTACGGCCGCGCCTTCATCGACGTCATCCGCGACTGGCTCTCGGAAAACGAGCGCTTGGAATTTTCCCCACTCCAAGCCGCAGCACCCCTCCCTCCCCGTTCAGCGGGAATCACCACCGGCACGGCGGCGATCACGCTCGAGCAATTCAGAGCAGGCCGCTCCATCGCGGAAATCGCCCAGAGCCGCGGTATGGTCGAGTCCACCATCGAGAATCACCTCGCCCAAGCCATCGAGAATGGCGAGCGCCTCGACCCTCGGGGGTTCTACACCGCAGACGAAGAGCGACAAATGCAGGCCGCACTCGAAGGCTACGACGAACCCGCCCTGAAACCCGTTTTCGAGCAACTCGGAGGCCGCATCAGCTACGGCAAGCTCCGGCTCTACCGGGCCGTAAACGCGACATTCGCCATGGCGGAGTGAACGTAGGATTTCATGGCCTAGCGAATTGTCCTCGTAGGTGGGAATCCCAGCCTGCCCAAGCAGTTTCCGCTCAACTTGGACTGCTTACCGCCTACTGCCGCAGTCCAAGAGCCACCCCGCCATACGACGCGCACGGCCACCAAGAAATCGACCTCGAGCAGTGCTTTTCCATATCTCGCCGACCCTAACGAATTTCCCCGTGAAATTTCATTCTTGCCAAATGGATAGAACTTCTTCCAGCCTGCAAACGTCATTCGTAATGACACAAATGCACATTTCTTAATTTCACACACAACTGCTTTTGCGACCAACAAAAGCTACTGGGCTGCACCAAAACCGCGAATTTTCAGCCGCCCGAAAAAGACAGAGCTGTCGCGCCGATCGGCGCGGCTTGGCGTGTCTTTTTCGGAGGCGCTTCGCGGTGCCTGGTGCAGGGCGCGATCAAGTCGCGCTCTTTATTTCCCGGTAGTAACCTGTGAGTCGTCACGGCGAAAACCTCCTCATGAAAACCACCCCTCGCTTGCTCTTCGCTGTCTTTGTGACCGCGACATCGCCCCACCTCCTCGCCGAGCCTCCGGCAAATACCTACATCCCGGATCTACCCGAAGCCCCAGTCTTCACTCCGCCGCCTCCTGTTGTTCCTAACACCCCTCTCCCTGATGCCAAGGTCACTCTCGTTCTGCGCGATGATGATGGCCTCACCACCACAGTCCAGCGCGGCCAAGCCTCCATGGCCCCGGATCCTCCAGTTCCCGCACCCGCCCCTCCGAGCGAAGCTCCGCCTCATCCTCGCAAAATCGCACGCCCACAGATTGTCACCATTACCATGGCAGGCACCGTTTACGACCACCGCGTCAGCGTCGTCACTTGGCAGCATCCCTTCACCCAGCAATCTTACGAGGCCGTCGTCGGTTTAGACATCGGCCTACTCGCCCCCATTGGCCATTTCATCCACCAAGGCGTCCCCCACGACATTCAATTGTCCCTCTTGGACCCAGAAACTCGCAAATTCACCGCCCGCCAGACTGCTGCCGGTGACCCGTCACCGTTCCTCATCCCTCGAATCGCCCCGGACGCTTACCGCATCACCCAAGGCGATCCCACCGACCCCCTCGGCATCCAGCCGCTCCTCACCCTGCGCGACCTCTACCTCGCGGAAAAACCTCGGCTCCGTCAACTCGGTGCCGATCTCGCCGACTACCAGCAAGACGCCCAAGCGTGGGCCGATTCTCACCCAGCCCCCATCGAGCCACCCATCTTCTGGTTCAAGCCCCACCGCAACAGCCGCTACCTCACCCCGCAGGACCGCTCCGACCAACAGCAAGCCGCCGAGGTCCGCGCCGAACAAGCCAAGGAAGGAGAAATCCAACCATGAAACCACTCCCCCTCGCCCTCCTCATTCTGATTTCCGCACCCCCGCACCTCCATTCCCAGACCCCACAACAAGCCGCCAATACCGCCTTCCAAGCCCAAGCCGGATTCCGCCTCCAAATCCTCCCCAGTGGAGAAAAAATCCTCGGCTGGACTGGCCGAACCGGCTTCACCTACTTCATTCAAGCCTCCCCCGACCTTGTTGACTGGACATGGGCACCCAACATCGAGCCCGGAGTGAACGGCCCCATGAGCTACCAAATCGGCGGCCCCACCGCCCGCGGCTTCTTCAGGCTCACCGGCACCTCCCAGACCGCTGCCGCCCCAGACACCGCCGACTTCGATGGTGACGGTCTCAGCAACCTCTCGGAAATCACCCCGCGCCCCCGTCCCGGCAACCTCACCGGCTTCGCGGGCCTCAAGCCAAACATCCAAACCTCCCCCGTCGATGGAGATACCGACCACGACGGCCTTGGCGACAAATGGGAACAAGACAACAACCTCGACCCCACCGACGACGGCACCCGCGACATCCAAAACGGCCCTGACGGCGATCCCGACACCGACGGCTTCTCCAACCTCAGAGAACAAACCGACCACACCAACCCCAGAGGCAACGCCACCACCACCGACTCCGATGGCGACGGCATCCAAGACATCGACGACGCCGTGCCCGGAGACCGCCTCATCGACTGGAAAAAAACTCCAGAATCCAGCTATATCCTCATCGATGTGGATGTCCCTGCCGAAGCCGATTCCGCCCAAGATCTCAATGATAAAGGCGAGATCCTGTTCGACCACGGCATCTGGTCCGGTGGAGACTGGATTTCCCGCCAAGCACAGGACGGCAGTGGCACCGTCCCAGTGACTAATGGTGCTGAGTATGAAATCCATTATGGAGCCAACTGGTTTTTCAACGATAGCAGGCACTTGCTCGGCGTTGCCGGACTCACCTTCACCACCACCGCAGCTGCGGGAGGCTCCGGTATCGCCTGCCCCACCTTTTGGCCCACCGTGCAATCCTGTCCAAGCCTCATCTACGACACTGCGGACATGTGGGACAATTTCGCCTGGTCGTTCTGGCCCATGGGTGTGAGCAAAAACGGCGATATGGCCATTCGAATCACCCGCTTGCGAGGACCGAGTCCCGGCACGGCACCGACCCAGACCATCGACCGCTTCGACTCCTCTGGAGCCAGAACCGGCGGCATGGACGGCACTGGAGGTTACCACCCCAGCGGAGGGTGGCAGCACGGCGACACCACCTCATCCGGCTGGGTGGCCTCCAATCTCGCGCGTGAATCCACCGAAGCCCAGCCTACGGCAGCCTACAAAGTCGGATTGTGGAACGACTCAAATACATTAAAAACTCTCCCCGCCGAGGCGGAGGGCTGGGGCTACCCCATCCGAGTTTCCGATGTCCCCAACTCGAAAATCGCACTTGTCGCAGGCCAGTGGTCCGGCTCCGTGCATAAGGGACGGGTTTTTCTCTCTGATGCTAACGGCGACATGAAATACTCTAGCAGCCTCTCCGACCAGAAGATCCAACTCTTCGCCGGAGACGGCACCGCCCTGACCAGCGAAGACAAACTCTGGCGCAATGGCAAACTCATCCCCCTGCGTAAGCTTTGCAAAGAATACGGACAACTGCTCGATGACGGTTTCCACATCTTCCCTCTCAAGTCGAACAAGCACGGCATGTATCTCATCCAAGCCCAAAACGAGAGCGGGCAGACAGTCACCAAGCTACTTGCCCCAATCCGGGTGGATGGAGTGGACACCACCGTAAATCCCGCCATTCCCGAAGCACCCGACCGGGGAGTGGATAATATCTCCATCCGTGCTGAGGACAAAGCCAACAACGGTCATCAAGCCGACTCATGGATCATGGCTCCCATCTCGCGGACCAACACCATCCGGTTCCGCAGTGCCGCCAACCCATCACTCCCGTTGCACCTATCTGCGACTAACGCCACTTTCACCCCTGCGGTTCTCAACTCGCCGGACCAGCAAGTCACGGTCACCGGCACTGGTGCGGAGACCTCTGAATCCAGCCTAGTCGTGAAAATAGGCGGCAAAGCGGTCAGTTGCCCGATCAAGGTGAAAGCACTGAAAAGGCGCAATATGAAAATAGCAATCCATGCCGTAGGTCTGAATGTAGTTCCTCCAGAGATACCTGTGATTCCAGCTCTGGGCGATATACAAACTTACTTAAATTCCGTGTTCTTAAACCAGCTCAATGCAGACATTACAGTCACACCCGGCCCTACTGAAGTTCCACTCAGTTGGGATATAGGAAGAGCATCAATTTATGAGCTGAGCGGCCCCGGTTCCGAGAAACTTCACGAAGGCAATGGAACTTTTGATTTCACAGGTGCCGATAAGCTTGAGCAAGAGGACAGATATATTAATTCCGTCCTACAGGACCAAAATTCGGATATCAATGTTTACGTCCTGACAAGACATTTTTCCGCATGGACGGCTAGCAAACCTACGGGAGCGTTTTCCATAGGTTCTGCGGTTGGCTTGGCAAGAAGGACGCCGAGAGTCATATTGATCGATGGCAAACAGAATGAGATCATCACGACCATTGCTCATGAAATCGGGCATTGTGTCATTGGCGATGGACATCCGGATGGGGCATCGGCCCCTCTCATTGCTGCGCTGTTGAAACTTACGGGGGAAACAGTAAAGCGCGGCCCCGCGCCGCACGATGGAGTCGGCGACGAAGAATGGAAAAAACGTCTGATGTATAGTGCCACGCTACCGGTTGCTGGCAAAACGATGGTGAAGTCCGAGTGGGATGCGGCGGAGACGTGGTTGAAAAATCGTCCTCGAGGAGATAACTGATCATGAAGACAATTCTATATTTGATCTATTTCTTACAGATTATCCTATTGGCCGTCGCTGCGACACGATGGACGGAGGAAGATCGGGATTTGGAATCCAGACAGATTGCTCTTTGGATTGAAAAAGTTTCGGAATCTTCTTCATGGAGTGATGAGGAAAAATTGAAGGAATTTACCCTTGGATTGGAGTCGATGTCATATCGAAGCAAAATAGATGACCATGATCCTGAGATTGATAGAATTTATAGACAAATACAAGAAGCGGTGACCTCCATCCCAAACCACACCAACTATTTCACCGATAAGATCGAGGAGTCTTGGAAGGCAAAAGCGGAAAGCGTCAGAGCCATCGAAGCCAAGCCGGAATGGCAGGCATTATTAAAGGAAATTAAAAATACCGCTGAGCCGGGGAGGTATCTGTTCGGCATGCAGAGCCGCTTGTGGGGAGACTACGAGGAAATCTGCTCAAAAAACTTAGGGATACTCGGCCACATTCCCAGCACGGAATCTGTGAAGGCGCTTGGTCACTATCTCTGGAAGCGTGACGAAACAGGCATTCAATATAATTCGCCGAATACGGAGAGTCCGGCAGCAGAAAGTTTAACTGAACTGATCGCGAACGGGCCGATGCAAACGTGGATGGCAAATTACGAAGATGTTGCAAGGTGGCAGAAATGGTTTGACGAAGTGAAGGCTGGAAAACGTACCTTCCGCTTCGTGGGGTCGAAGGTGGACTACACCTTGGACGGCCCTGCGGATGCAAACACCCTGAAGCGCATCAAGGACAAGAATTCCAGCACACCGCATGCAATCAAGGCAGGCTCCCCGCAGGACCGAGAGTCCCGCAAAACCCCAACTTCGAGAAACCTACCAGTGCCCGAGAATGACGGAGAGAAGAAAGGGATTTCATGGATCATCGCGGCTACTATCATGATTCTGATCCTCTCAATCATCCGGTGGGCGAGGCGCAAACCAGCGGCAGTGATTTGAGCTGCCAAATGAAACGATTCCTGGCTTTTTTGCTGTTGAGTTCCTCCGCTGTAACGCTTGCGGGGGAAGAGGGCTCCCGTTTGATTTTCCCGCCATTCGCCAAGGAAGATGTGGCTCCGCTTGAACGTCCTCTGTCGGAATATTTGCTT
>JAYUHS010000038.1:0-2441 GCA_043766715.1 Luteolibacter sp. | reverse complement strand
GATCGGCCCGGGTGGAGGGGATCGATCCGGGTTCGTGCCAGGTCAGTTTTCCGAATCTCGACAAGGAAGCGTGGGAGGACGCATAAGACCATATGCCTGACGAAGGACAAATCATCATTGTCGGTAGCGACGACAGCATCCTGAGCATCGCGAAGGCGAATGGCTTTTTTTGGAAGACGATCTGGGAGCACGGGAAGAATGCCGCGCTGAAATCGAAGCGCAAAGATCCGGAGGTCCTTCAGGAAGGCGACGAGGTCTATGTGCCGAAACCGGAGCCGAAAAAGGTCAGCAAGCCGAACGAGGCGCGTCATAAATTCAAGCTCAAGGGCGAGCAGGCAAAATTCAAAATCCAACTCAAACGCCTCGGCAAGCCGCGTGCCGGGGAGGCGTACGTCCTCACCGTGGACGGAGTCTCCACGACCGGTTCTACGGACGGCGACGGCTGGATCAAATGCGACATCCCGAATGACGCCTCATCCGGCGAAATCTCGCTCAAGAATGGCAAGGAGATCATCCCGATCAGCATCGGGCGCCTCGACCCGCAGGACTCTCCGCAAGGGGTGATCCAGCGGCTCACCAATCTCGGATTTACGGTCGAGGATGGCGACGACAGCAAGATGCCGGCGGAGGCGCTGAAGCTTTTCCAGGCCAAGAATGGGCTGAAGGTCACGGGCGAGTTCGACGGCCCGGCGAAGTCGAAACTGAAGGAGTTGCATCCATCCTAGTGCAAAAACTCACCATGCATCCGCAATTCACATCTTCATCGCCGACGTTTGGATTCAGGGCCGAGATCGCGGTGCAATTGGAACGTCGGGAAATGCCCCAAACGGGGGCTTTGCAGGCTTCCTCTTAGAAACTAATATTATGTTCGACAGCATAGGAAGCGCGCTCGACACAGCCAGCCAGATGCTCGCCGGAGGCACCAGCGCACCGGGTGCCGGCGGACCGTCCACACCCGCGAAGTACATCAAGGGGATCGATCTCGAAAAGCCCGATCCGGGTGTTGGCGATTCCACGGCACCGAATCTCGACAACGTCCGCGACAAGCCTGAGCAGACGGAATTCATCCATTTTGGCTTTGTCCACACGTCCTACACGAGCGTGTTTTCGCATCCCAGTTGCAAGGACAACGAGGAGATCAAAGATCTCGGTGAAAAAGCCAGGCCGCGCGCGATCCAGTTCCGGTCGGCGCTTGAACGCGAGGCCATCCTGCTCGCCGGATTCATGCAATGCACGCAGACGGTCTTGCAGGAACGCGAGGATGACAAGGGTGCGCTCGGTGGGGCGATGAGCACACTAGGCAGTCTGGCGGGCATCGGCGGCGGCGGCTCAGGAGTCAGCGGGCCGGCAGATGTGAATGCTTTCATCCAAAAGGTGAAAGCCGCCGCAGGTGCGCTGAATGCGACGCCGATCGAATACAAGACGATCCATAAGACAGGCATGGATTTTCACCAGGCCCGCAACGATTACCGGGCGTTCTTGAAAAAAGTCCTGGATGAAAAACCGAAGGCCGATCCCGTGGGTGGATTGATGGGGAAGCTCCCCGGCATCGGCGGAATCGGTGGTCCGGTGGGTGAAATCATGGCGGTCGCACAGGGCATTGCGTTCAAGCCGATGGACATCCGGGTGAAGTTTTTTGTGAAGGTCGCGGCGCAGCAGGAAAAGCAGGTCGAGAGCGCCTGCAACGCGATGACTTTGTCGGCGCTGACGCCCGCCTATACGCCGTTTCTGCCCGTTTGGTTTGCCAAGGATCGTGCCAAGTGGGATGCGCCGGCGTCGCCGGTGAAGAAGGCCGATGATGACAACCTTCTCGCGCCGGTGATCAATCCCGTGGCCGGAGCTTTCGAAGATGCACGCAAGGCTGCCGCTGGCGGCGTGAATGCGGTGAAGGATTTTTTTGAGAACCCGAAGACTGACGCGCCGGGCGAGCCGTTTCTCACTCAGACATTTGGCCTCCCTCCGCGTCCGGGGCAATTGAGCGAGCCGTTTCCCATGGAACTCGGGGCGCTCGCCCTGGTGGCTTTTGAGGAAGCCCTCGGGACAAAAATCCCGGGCTTTTTGGAAAGCATCGTGGATGTGATCATGGGGATCATGCTCGACATGACGCACGGCGCGTTGCAGGCGACGCTCCACCGCGATCCGTCCAAGCCGATCCTGGGCGACGATCTTTTCAACAGCGCGCGGCACCGGATGCTCCAGCGCCTGATCGATCTCGCGCTGGACAAGGTTTCATTCCTGAAATCGGCCAAGGATTTCCAGCTCACCGGGCCGATGGGCATTAACTTGAAGCCGGGCGATCTGGCAGACAAGGGCATCGCCAAACTGGAGGAGATGGTGAACGAGAAGATCGGCACGTACCTTAACGCGCCGCTCAAGATCGCGATGGGCACATTCGCCGATCAGCTCGAACTCGCGCGGCAGCAGGGACTGAAGGAAAAATG
>JAYUHS010000037.1:0-17339 GCA_043766715.1 Luteolibacter sp. | reverse complement strand
TCCGCAACAACGACGGCCTGAAAGTCTCGGAAAAGGACATCACCAACCTCGCAAACTACAACGCCAAGGCCCCCGGTGATTATGAAATCCCCTTCGTCGTCGCCCGCATCGTCCTCCAAGATTTCACCGGCGTCCCGCTCCTGGTCGATCTCGCCGCCATGCGCTCCGCCGTCCACGGCATGGGCCGCGACGCGAAAATGATCGAGCCGCTCGTCCCCGTGGACCTCGTCGTGGACCACTCGGTGCAAGTCGATTACGCCGGTGGCCCCGACTCGCTTGAGAAAAATCTCGATCTCGAGTTCCACCGGAATCGCGAGCGCTACGAGTTCCTCAAATGGGGCGAGCAAGCCTTCGATACGTTTAAAGTCGTCCCGCCCGGCATCGGCATCGTCCACCAAGTCAACCTCGAATACCTCGCCAAGTGCATACTCGAGAAAAACGGAGTTTACTACCCAGACACCCTCGTCGGCACCGATTCGCACACCACCATGATCAACGGCCTCGGCGTCGTCGGTTGGGGCGTCGGCGGCATCGAGGCAGAAGCCGGGATGCTTGGCCAGCCCGTCACTTTCCTTGTTCCCGAAGTCGTCGGCGTCTATCTTACCGGCACTCTCAACACCGGTGTCACCGCCACCGACCTCGTCCTGCTCGTCACCGAAGTCCTGCGGAAGACGAAAGTCGTCGGGAAATTCGTCGAATTCTACGGCCCCGGAGCCGTCGCCCTCAGCCTGCCAGACCGCGCCACCCTTGCCAACATGGCCCCCGAATACGGCGCCACCATGGGCTTTTTCGGGATCGATGAAATCACCACCGGCTACCTCGCCGACACCGGTCGCCCCGCAGAACTCTGCCAGACGGTCGAGAATTACTACCGCGCCCAAGGCCTCTGGGGCATCCCGACCGACAAGGACGCCCTCGAGTTTTCCCAAGTCGTCGAGCTGGACCTCGCCACCGTCAAGCCGAGCGTCGCCGGACCCAAGCGCCCGCAAGACCGCATCGACGTCGATGATTTAAAAACCAAGTGGGCAGAACTCCTCGCCGCCCCCATCGCCGACGGTGGCTTCGCGAAATCCGAGAGCAAGACCGCCATCGTCACGGTCGATAGCAAGGGCGGCGTCAAGGACACCATCACCCACGGCTCCGTGCTCATCGCCGCCATCACCAGTTGCACGAATACCTCGAACCCCAGCGTCATGCTCGCCGCCGGTCTGCTCGCGAAAAAGGCCAACGCCCTCGGTTTAAAAATCAACCCCTCTGTCAAAACCTCACTCGGCCCCGGCTCCCGCGTCGTCACCGACTACCTCGAAAAAACCGGCCTCCAAGCTGAACTCGACACCCTCGGTTTCCAAACCGTCGGCTACGGCTGCACCACCTGCATCGGGAACTCCGGCCCGCTCGACCTCGGCATCGAGGACGTCGTGAAGTCCGAGGACATCGTCGCCGCCTCCGTGCTCTCAGGAAATCGGAATTTCGAGGCCCGCGTCCATCAGTCGATCAAGGCGAATTTCCTGATGTCGCCACCACTCGTCGTCGCCTACGCATTGGCAGGCACCGTCGCCATCGACCTCACCACCGAGCCACTCGGAAAAACCCCCAAGGGCGAACCCGTCTTCCTCGCCGACCTCTGGCCCACCAGCCAAGAAATCACCGATGCGATGAACGCCTCACTCCGGCCCGAGGTTTTCCAACGGCTCTACACCGGCTTCTCCACCCAGAACCCCAAGTGGAATGCGATCAAATCCTCCACCGGCGACGTCTATGAATGGGATCGCGAATCCACCTACATCCAGGAGCCACCGTTCTTCGACGGCTTCTCCCCTGCCCCGCGCGACATCGTCGAGATCCACGGCGCACGCCCGCTCGGCATCTTCGGCGACTCCGTCACCACCGACCACATTTCCCCCGCCGGAGCCATCAAAATGGACAGCCCCGCCGGTCGCTACCTCGTCGAGCAAGGCGTCGGCTTCGCAGACTTCAACTCCTACGGCTCCCGCCGTGGCAACGACCGCGTCATGACCCGCGGCACCTTTGCCAACGTCCGGATTAAAAATCTCATGGTCCCCGGCATCGAAGGCGGAGTCACCAGCATCGCCGGAGAAACCCAAGCCATCTACGACGCCGCCGCCATCTATCAAGAGGACACCGTCCCCACCATCATCATCGGCGGCGAAGACTACGGCATGGGTTCCAGCCGCGACTGGGCCGCCAAAGGCACCAACCTGCTAGGCGTCAAGGCCGTCATCACCAAGTCCTTCGAGCGCATCCACCGCTCCAACCTCGTCGGCATGGGCGTCCTGCCCTGCAACTTCGTCAACAAGGACGACTACGAAAAAATCAAAGACCTCGGCGACGCCACCTTCGATCTGATAGGCATCGACAACGACCTCAAGCCCATGCAGCAAGCCACTCTCAAGGTCCACCCCGCCTCCGGCACATCATTCGACATCCCCGTCATCGTCCGCATCGATACCCCAGTCGAAAAAGACTACTACCGCGCCGGCGGCATCCTACCCTACGTCCTCGCACAGATCTTGGACTGACCCTTGTAGCGTCGGTCTGCGACCGTCGCTAACTGAAAAAACCCATTCCTCCACGCCATCCCGTTTCAACCAGTAACAAGCTCGACGGTCACAGACCGCCGCTACAAGTGCAACAAATGCGACGGTCACAGACCGACGCCACAAGCGATTAAAATCCTGCGTCCACTAGAATCTGCCCCGCATACGGCCAATCCTCCGCCCGCTCCACCAACCCGGCCCTGACCGGATTTTCCCGCACATACCGCCACTTCTCCGCATGTGACTCATGACTGCGGATCAGGTGATCGAAAAATCCCTTCTGCCAATGCGGGGCCTCGATCCCTGCCCCGCGCCAATGCTTCGACAAGCTGTTCTTGAGCGACTTCATCCACGCGGACAACCCCATATCCCCCGGTGGGATGCACACAAACAGATGCAGGTGATCCGGCATTAGCACATATCTCCCCACCAGCGCCCCTCTCTCCCGCGCTCCCTCACAAAATCCCCGGAACGCGTCATGTGCCTCATCATTATCCAACAGACGCCGCCGCCGGTCCGTGCAGGTCGTGATGAAATACACCGGCGTCTCCGTGTAGAGCGATTCCAAGCGGGACAATCGATGCATGCATCACCCACTATCACCCGCCCATGACCACCACAAGCTCCCTCTAACGCCTTGTAGCGTCGGTCTGCGACCGTCGCTAACTGAAAAACGTATCAAGACAGATGCTACCCCCAATAGCACCGCAGATTATCAAAGGTTACAGTCGATGAATGGCAGTGAGAGTATGATCTAGAAAAGTAAAAGCGGCGGTTTGGTGAGGAGCAGCCGCTGAGGTAGGTGGCGGTTTTTTGTGAGTGTGGGGCGAATGCTGAGAACTTTTCAGTTAGCGACGGTCGCAGACCGACGCTACACGGTCGGCCGCGGCTTTTCAGGCGGCGGCTGGGATTCCCGGATTTCCTGCTATTCCTCCCACTCTCCCTCAGCTAAGCCTCCGCCATGCAACATTCTGTTTTGAAAAGCCCCATCTCCGGCAAGCCGATGGAAGCCGTGTTACTCGAGAGCGGCTTGGAAGCCTTTCGCTGCATGGATTCCGGCGGACACTACATCCCATCGCAAACCTATCTCCGGTGGATCCAACAGCAGCCCGCCCGACTGCCTCACCTGCCAGAATCGGCAGAACCAGCCGAGCTTACGGCCGATTCGTCGAAGACTCTGTTTTGCCCTGAGTCAGGAACCCTGATGGGCCGGTTCAGAGTGGGCCATGGCTTTGCATTCTCGATTGATCGCTCGATTACCGGCGGCGTCTGGCTGGATGGTGGCGAGTGGGAGGCGCTGCGGCAGAGAAATTTTCATGATGAGATCCATCTGGTCTTCACTGCCCCTTGGCAAAAACAGGTCAGAACCACCCAAGCACAGGCCATTTATGAACAAACTCTGAGAGCATCGCTCGGACAGGATCTCCTCGACCGGCTCACCCTTCTGCGGACAGAGCTGCTGGATCATCCACACCGGAATCTGGCCTTGGCCTATCTAGCGGAAAAGGCAAACACTCTGGGAAAAGGTGACTAAATTCCCACCCGTGGCGGCATTACCCACCTCCAGAACCGCCCACCCCCCATGAAATTTCTCCGAACCCACTGGCGGCTCATCCCCCTTTCTCTCGTCCTGCTCATCCCCCTCTCCGCCACAGGACTCGTGTTCTGGGCTGGGACGGAGATCGCCAGTCCGACCCGGCGTCCGCTGATGGATTACCACCGCGAGTTCCTCTCAAATCCGGCGGCACACGGTCTCGTCGTCGCCCGATTCACTGCCAGCGATGGCACACCTTGCCTCGTCTGCACGCCCGATCCCTCCGGGAAACTCACAGATCGCGGCAACAAGATCCGCCAACAACTGACGGCACGCCGCCTCGATCTAACTCCATTCGGTAAAGTCGTCGGCACATTGGTGCTCGTGCATGGTCGCAAGGGCCGGAAAGAAGATTATCTAGCCATCGCTGAACGGCTCTGCGCCGTCGGTTTCCGCTGTGTGATACCAGATCTCCCCGCCCACGGCGATCATCCGGCGTCCCTCGCCACCTACGGAGTTCGCGAAGCTGAGTTGCCAGCGAGGGTTCTGGATGAAGCCGCGCGGAAATTCGCCTTCGATCCCCAACCCGCCGGATTAATAGGCATGTCGATGGGTGGCTCGGTTTCCGTGCACGCGGCGGATCGGCCCGCTGCTCCTTGGAAGGCGTTGGCGGTCATTTGCAGCTTCGATTCGTTTCCCAAAGTGATCGAGAGCCAAGCTTCCCGATACCTCAGCTCAGTGCTCGGCCCGTGGTGGGCGCAGGCAACGGACATCGTCTATCACTGGAAAACCGGGATCCATCTCTCAGATATCCAACCGCACCGCCACGCCGCATCGGTCACCATTCCCACACTGATCGCCCATGGCACGGCGGACCGCATCTCTTCCATCACCCGTGGCAAGAATCTCTACGACTCCCTTCCCACAGCCACGCAGAAACAGTGGATCGAAATCCCCGGGGCGGGTCACGACAACGTTCTCATCACCGCCTATCCCATCTACGCCGACATCGCCGAGTGGATGCTGCGGTGGTGCCGCTCGTGCCACCAGTGAGGTAGTGTTCGTTCTCATATAAAATTGTCGATCCAGCCGGTTTCAGGCTGCCAAGTCTTAGAAGTTGAGACCTGCCTATCGAGAATGACGGGAGCGAGGAAATTTCTGATTCGCACGATCACTTCTGGGAGAGCCGATGTATCGAGTTTTCCTTTTCGGACAAAGGCATTCCATTGGGTTTGCTTGACAGTATCATCTCAAAAAGCCGCGCTCAGAGCAAATGGCAGCTCGGTGGGGAGGTTGGTTGACGACGTTCAAAGGTTCTTTCTATCCCCAAGCGCAGGGTGGCCATGTCGAAGGATTTATGACATGCCAGCCAGTCAAGATCGTAAAAAATCCTTCATTCGGGTGTTATCAATATCCAACTGCACGGCGGCCTCCAATTTTTCGGCGATAACTGTTTCAGGCGGATAAGTCAGCAGGCGTGCTTCAGGGTAGCCCAAGAGCTCTTTCCAAGTGTGCTCTTCGGCTGCTGGGGTGATCACATCTCCGAAGCCGACATCAATTTGAATCCGAACCTGCGCCCCAGCGAGCGAGACTGGAATCACGAGCCGAGTTCCTCCGTAGCGCTGATTTTCCCGGATGGGACTCGCTTTGGGTTTTCCCCAGATCAGCCCGTCTGCAGAATCCGCAGGCACGGAGCATAGCGCCGTGAAATATTCTCCGATGGATTCTTCCGTGTGCTCGCCGCAGCCCAGAAAATCGACATCGCGGGTGGGACGGTGTGGATTGTCCTGCCAGAGGCTGAAAAGCTGGGCACCTTTGAGAATGAAGCGATGCGCCTCAGAGCTTTGGCTGAGGCGCCAAAGGAGGCGACCTATGGCGAAGCGCTCGATCATGAAATCCAGCGACACGCCCTCAGAGCGCGAGAGATTGGAGAGACGGGCGCGAACGGAAGCAGCGATGTTCTTCATGCAAGCGCCTCCAGGTAGGGCTGCATCACCCGGGCGACCCGCATGAGGTGGCTGTAGCGGTGAAGATTTTGTAGGCTGCGTTGTTCCCCTTTTCGATTGGCCATTCTTTCACGAAGCGCCTCCACCGCGACCTCTAGGCCCACCGCGCTGCGGTGTTTGAAGCAATCGACAATCGTACGGTCTCGCGAAGTAACCCGCACCGGATGTCCGCCGATTTCGTGGGTCTCCACGCCTTCCGTGAAAGCCGCCGCGAGGCGGCTGCGAATGATCCGTAGGGGAGGCCATTTAGAACTAGGGGTCGGGGCATTGATCGGCAGTTGCAGCCAAATCTCGCTCGCTCGATGCGAGCCGACCCCGTGGAAGGCCAGCGCACTGATGAGAACAATGACCCCCTTGGGTTGACGAACGGACACTTCCACCAGATCTGCGTTCGGCGCTTCTGTGTCGGCGAGTTGATACAGCCCTCTTCCGACACGGTTCAGCGTCCCTTGCCGCGTGAGAGACGTAATGGCAGCCGAGCTAAGTCCCGCTGCCAGCACATCCTTCCGCAGTAGCAGAGAAGAACGCTTGGCAAGACAGGCAATACTGGTGATAGAAGAACTCATATGATCATCCAAAAACTAGGTCCTTGTAAAACGATGACCTAGCTTTCGGAAGGAAATTTTGTGAGAAATTTGGAAGGATTTCGAGGTCATGGTTGATAATCACCGTGAATTCCCAACATCCGCTTGTCGAAAAATGCAGGAAGATCGTCCTCCAGATCCACCACGATATGCCAGTCGTCCGAGTAGGTGTGCGACAGCGCGAGCGATAGACCTTGGCTTGGATCTCGCGATTTCCAACGACTCCCGCAAAAAAGCGGTATCCCACCCCAAGTCCACGCTCAGATTCTTGACTAACGGACCACGAGATTCATCTCCCTCGTGTCATCCCCTGTAGCGTCGGTCTGCGACCGTCGCTAACCGAAAAAGGCAGCAGGTGGTCGTAGCTCGGTGGGCGATGAAAGCTATCAAAGGTGGCAGTCGACGGATGGCAAAGCCCCAAAGAGAGTTTCTCCATGAGTTTCCGCGAAATCCAGAATAGGGACTTAAGCTGTTGTGAACTTTCTCATTCATTTCAGTGTATCGATTTTTTCCATATTCATTGAATACCAGAAATCATTATTGAAATGAAAATTATGCCACTTACTCACTTCGAGTCGCTCAATGCCCGCCTTCACTGCGGAGCGAAGCACTTCGGCATCATCAATACCAGTAATTGTAGCAAGCTTTTTGAACCCTTTATGCTGCGTGGCCCTAATAAAAAACGGATAATCTTTGTTACGTTGAGCATAAAGAAGTGTTTGTGGATACCAACGTGTCTTAGGCATGATGAAAACCATAAGTAGGACAAGCAATTCAGCTTGAATAATCTCACCAAACGGTAGGTCTTCTCGATCAGCCTGACGCTTCAAAAGTTCAGCAGCAGGACTATAAAGACGCCTCCCTTCTGAAGCTAGTAATGTCTTTAGAGTCTCTGAACTTGCGTAAAAGCAATCAAAGGTATCGAAACGCTCGTCGCCGTATCGGTCCGTTTGAGGTAACAGATAGTGGGAGTTAAAGATCTCGTGGAGTGCTCGCGAATCTCCCGTTTTTAGTAGGGCAGCAATAACGTAAAGAAATGTCTCATACAAAAAGAGAGAATGAGCTTCGGACCATGTGCTACTCCACGAATTCATTTCCGAAGGTCTCGACTTAAGCTCACGAAGGCGCTCTAAGAAAACAACCAATTCTTCGGCAATTTCTTCTGTTGGAACTGCGGTAGCTTCGAGAATCACCCAATCAACAATATGATTACGAACATGCTTCAACTGCCCACAATCGGCTAACACCTGTTCACCGATTAAATCAACAACGGGACGCTCCCGAACGCGAAGAGAGTCCGCATGCGCAATACATGAATCTAAAAAGTCCTTTCGATATAGCGCTAGACCGGGCTTTCCCTGTATTATTGCTTGCTTCAGATTACCATACTTCCCGAGTGCAGGACTTGATGGCGACACTGAGCCATCGCGCACATATACGGGCGCTTTTCCGAGAAGAGGTTTCTCATGAATCGGCTTACCGTAAAGCAGACGAACCAGCTGTTCCCAATTTTCGTTGGTTGCCTCAGGTGTAGAAAAATTAATCCAAATTCGAGATTTGAAAAAAGTAGGTAAGAACGGCTCCCCTTTCTCATCAAACTCACACACTATCGGAACAAATTTTGATTGTTCCACCTTGTCATATACCTCTTTGGAAATTATCTGGGACTCTGTCCCAACACCGGAATCCCTGGCATCCGCTTTAGTGGAGTATGTCTTATCGCTCACAATTAAAACGTGTGTAACGCTCACATCCGTCACCATTCGCTCCATAAATGCAAATTTGTCATGGCCTTCCTTCAAGTCGTAAATATCCAGCACGACATCTACCCCGTCAGCGACCAGTTGCTCTGCCCATTGCTTGACCAAAGACTGGTGCACTGCGGAGCTCCAGCTATAAGAGATGAAGACTTTCGGACTTATGATCATTTCTGGTAGATTGTTTGATTCAAGGGAGTTCGGATGAGTGAATCGATTGAGTCTACACGCTAACGGCCACGCTTCCCCAACGGCGAGGGGATTTTTCAGGGAATGAAAAAGCGGCGGTTCGGTTAGGAACCACCGCTGGGGTGGGTGGTGATGGGCTTTTTCAGTTAGTGACGGTCGCTGACTGGGGCTATCTGTTATGAGACTGGCGGGGTGGGGTTGTTTTGTTTTTCTGGGGAGGACTGGCCGAGGTCGCGGACTTGGCGGGCGGCTTTCCAGGCGGCGGCGAAGCGGGTTCCGGGCTCCGCGGTGCGGAAGCGGAGGACGAGGCGGTCCATTTTAACTAACAGCGCGGTGACTTCCCCGAAGGAGGGGCGGAGGGCGAGGGTGAGGGCTTTTCTGCCGGAAATGGCGGCGGCGGGGGTGGCGAGGAGTTGTTCGTAGTCGGCGGTTTCCTTGGCGAGGAGGGTGGCATCGGCGGCAGTGAGTCCGTATTCGACGAGGGCGGCGGCATCGGTGGCGAGGGCGGCGGTAAGCTTGCTGTGGAGGAGCTTGGCCTTGGCGAGGAGCTCGACATCGCGGAGGCCTTGCCAGGTGCTGAGGGCGAGATCGATGGGTGCGGCGTCGGCCCCGCGGCCGTGATCCTCGAACCATCCGGCGAGGGTCTCGCCGATTTCATGGGCGCAGTCTTCGAGTTCCTGTTCCTCGCGTTCCTTGTCGCTGGCGTGGCCGGTGGTGTCTGCTTGCTGGCCGGAAATGAGGCCGGTGAGGGCATTCACCTTCGGCGCGAGCGCGGCGGCGCGGGTGGTGAAGAGGACGGGTTTCTTGTCTTTCCAGACCGGCTGGTGGGCGGGATCGGCGAGTAGGGCGAGCACGGCAAGGTGCATGTTCTGGCGGTTGGCGAATTCGTTTTTCATAGGGTGCTGTTCTTGTTTTTTAGTTTGATATGCTTGGGAGAGAGTGGCTTGTGACTGACGACGACGTGGGCATTTGGACCATCGACTAGGCGATTTGGACCTTGTCCGGGGGTGTTTGGAGGTCCGACCGTTCGATTTGGATCGCCGACCGCTGCGTTTGGGCGACCGACCGATCGCTTTGAACGGGCGACCGGCGCGTTTGGGGAATCGACCGCGCGATTGGGAGGGGCGTCCGGGCCGTTTGAACGGCCGACCGCTCGATTTGGGGAGCAGACCGGGAGGTTTGACCCGCGGATCGGGGCATTTTGAGTGCCGACGGGAGGGTTCGGAAGTGGGGCGCGGGTGCGTCCCGGCGTCGGCAGGATTTCCCGGGTGCGACGGGTGCTTGAAGGCGCAGAATGGGGGATTTCTCAACCAAGCGCGGCCACCCTAACTGAGAGGGGGCGTGGCTGTCAAATGACCAAATCGTCATTTGGCTAGCAGACACAACGGTTCCGGGAACTGCGGCGTCTGGCTGGAGGAGGAATACGACATCCTCGCCTACAGCAATGGTAGCCTCGACCAAGCCATGATCGTGGAAATCAAAAGCAACCTGCGGAAAGAAGACCTCGTGCAGATGCAGCGCAAGATGGACGGCGTTTTCAAGCTGATGCCTGAGCACCGCAACAAGACTTTCCAAGGGATGATCGCCTGCGTTTCCGGCACGGCGGATTTGAAAAAACAAGTGCTCGAAAGTGGCTGGTATCTCGCCCACATCGGCGATGATTTATTTGAGTTAGAGACACCGGAGAACTTCATCGCGAAGTCTTACGTGGCTTGACGCTTGATTCCGGAAAACTGGAATTCACCGTTCGCACCTGTTCCCAAACAGAGTCTGCACTCGCAGTGATTTGTTTCTATTAGGGAGGTGGTGGAAGATCTTCGGCGGAAATTTTAAGATCGCCGTTGCGGTCGAGCTTTTCGAAGCGGTCCTCTTGTTGGTCTTCTGTGAGGTTTTTCAGATTCGGGTCTTTGCGGAATTCTTCGAAGGTCAGTGCGCCGTCGCCATCCAGATCCAGCTTGCGGCGGATCATTTCTGGTTCGGCAGGCTCGATTTCATCGGGATTTTTCGGGGCTTTTCTCGCACCGGGCCGTTTCAATGGTGGCTTGGGTTTGTCTTGGGGAGTGATCACCCCGTCGCCATCCGTGTCCAAGCGGCGAAACATTTCGTCACGTTTCTCGGGGGGGAGTTTCTTGAAAAGCTGGCCGGCCTTGAACTCCTCGACACTGACGCCTCCGCTTTTATCGGTATCGAGTTCCCATAGCCGCTGCATCGGCGGGCCGTCATGGGGCCTCCCGAAGCGGCTGAGTTCTTCCTTGCTGAGTTTCCCGTCGGCGTCCTTGTCCAGTCGTTTGAAAATCGTCTCGCGCTTTTCTTCTGGCAGGTTCTGGATGCGGGGCATGGCGGCGAATTCGTCCTTGGAAATGAAGCCGTCGTGATCTGCATCTGCGAGTTTCCACACTTCCTCGGGTGGCGGGGGCGGTGGCCGACGGGCCGCCTTTTCGCCCGGCGGTGGACCCTTTTCCGGCTCATCTTGGGCTGGGCAAATGGCGGGTAGCAGCATTCCCGCGACGAGTAAGGAAACAGAGATTGTTTTCATGAATGATTGGCGCTTCCCTCGCTGCGACGTCCGCAGCCAGCGAGCAAGAAACTCCAGTTGCTTCGAAAAGTTTCGCCCTGTATTCCCGGGAGCCGCGCTCTCTTTATCACTCATTCTGCCATGCACATTCGCGATATTCTTACCGACTCGAAACCCTCGCTTTCCTTCGAGTTTTACCCACCGCGTAGCACGCCCGCGTGGGAGGATCTCTACGAGGCGATCCGCGAGCTGGAGCCGCTTGAGCCGACTTTCGTTTCCGTGACTTATGGGGCGGGTGGCGGGACACGCGAGCTGACGCACGCGCTGGTCGAGCGGATCAAGCAGACCACCTCCATTCCTCCGGTGCCGCACCTCACGTGTGTCGGGCATTCCGAGCAGGAGGTCCATGAAATCCTCGAACGCTACGCGGCGGCCGGGGTGAGCAATCTCCTCGCGCTCCGCGGTGACCCGCCTAAGGACCAGCCGGATTACGATTGGTCGGAAGGGAGTTTCCGCCAAGCGGCGGACTTGGTGCGGTTCATCAAAAAATTCAATGACTCTGGCCTCCACCCGGATCCGCGTGGATTCGGCATCGGCGTGGCTGGATTTCCTGAAGGACACCCTGCGACTCCTAACCGGATGGACGAACTCGATTTCATGAAGGCGAAGGTGGACGCGGGAGCGGACTACATCTGCACCCAGTTATTTTTCGATAACCACGATTTCCTCGACTACCGCGACCGCTGCGACTTGGCTGGGATCGACATCCCGATCATCGCTGGAGTCATGCCCGTGACCTCAATTTCCGGGATGAAACGGATGGCCGAGCTCGCTGCGGGTGCCCGCTATCCTGCGAAGTTGATCCGGGCGCTGGAGCGGGCGAAATCCAGCCCAGAGAGCGTCGAGCGCGCTGGCATCCACTACGCTGCGGAGCAATGCTCTGGATTGCTTCACGCGGGGGTCGATGGCATCCACTTCTACACGCTCAACAAAAGCCGAGCGACTCGGGAAATCTATAACAGCCTCGGCCTCACCGCCGGAGTGTGACGGCTAACGAGTGCCACCCTCGCGGAGCTTGTAGATGTCTTCTCCCTGCTTGAGGGTGATCTCGTAGAGGCTTCCTTGGATGGGCACACTCATCGAGATCCGGTGGGTTTCGTCATCCACTGGGTAGCGCGCCAGAAGCTTGGGGGCAGTGTCGAACGCATCCGGTGGGATGGAAATATCGAACTGCCCTTCGTATTGCAGTGTCTTGGCTAAGCGCTCGGAAGCTTCGGCCTCAAGTTGACGACTATCGAAACTAAGCTGCAGCCGCTCTGAAAGTGGGCCGGAGTCATTTCGCTGCCCGCCGTCCTTCGCCCGTTTCGCTTCCCTTGCCGCGCGTCGCAGCGTGAAATCTCGATCATCCGTCTGTTTCACGCCCATGTCGTCGAGGACGGGGTCCTCACCATCAAAAATCGGCGCAGCACCACCCGCTCTCGCATTTTTTTCCGTGGCAGCCTTCGTTTCCTCAGGAGTTGGCAGCCGGACGCTCATTTTCCCTGCGAGGGTAAAGAGTTCTCCTGCCTTTAACTTGACGTCCGTGAGGTCCATCCCCCCAGCGGTTGTTTTAATATGGAGCGACCCTTCCTTGAAGTCCACGCGGTGATAGTTCCGCAGATAGTCCACTCCTGAAAGCGCCTTGAGCAGGTAGATCCTGTCACGCAGTGTGAGATTATCTTGGCCTTCAAGGGTGGTGACCCCTTCGAAGCCGATGCCTTCCGGAGAATTCGTGGAGCCACTGATCTTGAAATTTCCCGAAATCGAACCATCGATAAAGTTTCTGAGCGCCGCCGGGAGGACGCTTGCTAGGCCGAGGCTGCGGATTTTCACATTTCCTTGAATCATCGGACGCTCGCCACCGATGACTTTCAATCCGGAAAAGTCCACCGATCCACCTCCGCCGCGCAGTTCGGCTTTTTCAAAAGTGACGCCCTCGGCATCACAGGTCACCACCAGATTGACAATTTCCAGCCTCCTGAACCAGTTTTGGGAAAATTTCCCGCCTTTGAAGCTCATCTTCCAGCCGTCACCTTGCCGCTGAATTTTGAGTTCACTATTCTCGATGCTGCCTCTGGTGCGTTCTGAGTAACCCCATTGCAGCGAGGCGTCCGCCACGTCGATGGTATTGATGAGCACCTTCTGAGGAACATTGAAGAGCGCCTTGGCAAGCATCTGCGCCGATTCCGCATCGTCTGCACCGGCTCTCAGTTCCATGTCGAGGCGGGAAATAGCCACGACGCCCGCATCCCATTTACCGACAATTTTGTCGAGCAGGCCCATCTTGCAGCGGATATTGCGGGCCTCCAGCGCGGTGAAAAACGTCTCGTTCACGCCTTGGCAAGTCAGCCGATTGATCGTGAGTTCGCCTTGGCCGTGAGAAAAACCCTTTAACTCAGCCTCTGAGGCAAACAGCCCACTCTTGATGTCTTCCTTGATGCCGTCGCTAAACTTCACCGAATCCGTCATTCGCAACAGATAGATCCAGCCGCCGACCGCAATGATCAGCAGAAAAATCAACAGCCGAAACCCCAAACGCAGGAGGTGAAACATCGCCGTTCCCGCCGTGCCACTGCCCGTCATCGAGTAACGAATTTGAAACCAAAATCCCTGATTTGCCACCCATTGGCTCAGGCGTTCATTAAAATTTTGCGATTGCTCGGATTCCATAATTCGACTCGTCCTGCTTCGGGCGCAGTAAAACGGTCCGCCACCAGAGAGGCGAGGGAAATTTACCCTCGCACAACCCACTCCCCTCCCCTACGACCCATTCCGTGGAAGCAATTGACTATAAAGTCCGCCTCGAAATCTTCGAGGGCCCTCTTGATCTCCTCCTCTATCTGATCAAGAAAGATGAGGTGGATATCCATACAATTTCGATCGAGCGCATCACTCGCCAGTATCTCGATTACATTAACACCTTCAAGCTACTCAACATCGACCTCGCCTCCGAGTTCATCGTGATGGCCGCGAACTTGATGTATTTAAAAAGCCGCACCCTCCTCCCCCGCGTGGACCAGCCGCCGGAAGAAGACGCAGAAGACGACGACCCGCGGTGGGAACTCATCCGCCAGCTCATCGAATACAAGAAATTTAAGGACGCCGCCGGGTTCCTCAGCCTCAAGGAAATGGAGCAGGAAGGCAGCTTCGCCCACCAGCCAGACACCGCCGAACTACCGGTGGAAGAGCCAGTGACTCTGGCAGAAGTATCGATTTTCGACCTGATCCGCGCGTTCCAAAATGTGCTCAAGCGCTTCGAGGAGTCTCACGATTTCGGCGATATCATCGACGACCGCTACACGGTCTCCGACAAGATCGAGATGCTGCTAGGCCATTTCAAACCCGGCGAGGCGCGGCGGTTTGAAGAGCTTTTCCAATCGGCCACCACCAAGGCCGAGGTCATCGTCACCTTCCTCGCGCTGCTGGAGTTGATGAAATTAAATCAATTCATCGTCCGTCAGAACGATCTGCTCGGCGACATCGTCATCGAGCGGCGTGACAACCAATCCATCGCCGCGCTGGAAGCGGCCGAGGTCGGCGCTGACTACGCTTGAGTTAGGAAAGCCGGAAGACGATCCGCGCCTTCGTCAGGTCATACGGAGACATCTCCATCTTCACCTTGTCGCCCACCACGAGGCGGATGAAACGTTTCCGCATTTTCCCAGAAATGTGGGCCAGCACCTCGTGGCCGCTCTCCAGCTTCACCCGGAACATCGTCCCGGCGAGCACGGATGAAATTTCACCGTCCACTTCCACCGCTTTTTCATCCTCGTCCTTGGTGGAGCGCTTCGGCGGGCCGTAGCGGTTACGATTATTGCGGCGGCCGGAAGTCTTAGGGCGTGGAGGCATGGTAGCTGGGAATAAAACAAGCGGCGGGATGAAAATTTCCACCGTGCGCCGAGTCGGTAACTCATCCCCCGCGCACCATCAATCCCAAAAAATACAGGATTTCAGCACACCCACGATTTTCTCCCACACCCCATGCTTGCCAAGCCGTCGCCCACGCTCCAGTTTTTTGATCGTTGCCATCGTAAAGTGGCATTTCCAAAACCCGCACAATCTTTACCGTCATGCCAGAAATCACCGAAAAAGAACTCCCCGCGAACCTGAAGCCGTTGTGGCTGAAAGCGCTTAGCGCCGTTCAAACGTCCAACCTTACCTACGGCATCAGTCTGCTCCAAGCCGTCCTCAAGGAGGCACCCGGATTTCTCGACGGCCGTAAAATGCTCCGCAAATGCGAAAACCAACTCGCCGGTGCCCCTAAGAAAAAAGGCGGCCTCTTCGGGATGCAAACCGGCGGCGGCACGAAACTCGCCAGCCAAGCGAAAAAAGACCCGGCGGGCACTATCCCACTCATCGAAAAGGAACTCGAAAAAGATCCCTACAACGACGCCTCGAACGATCTCCTTTTCGACACTTTCATCAAGCTCGACCTCTTCGAGAGCGCCGCCTTTGCCCTCGAAACGGTCAGGAAGAGCAGCCCAGAAAACGCCAAGCTACTCCACAAGCTCGCCGAGTATTACGTCACTCGTGAGCAGCCGACTCTCGCCTCCGAGGTTTATAACGACATTATCAAGCACCATCCCACCGACGGTGCCGCCATCAAGGGTTCCAAGGACTGCTCCGCCCGCGCCTCAATGCAGAAGGCCAAGTGGGATGAAAATGCCGACATGCGGTCGCTCATGAAAAACAGCGCCGAGTTCGAGGAGCTTGAAAAGGCCTCCCGCACCGGCCTCACCAAGGACCAACTCGAAGAGCGCCGCGACAAGGCCATCGAGAAATACAACGCCGACCCTAACCACCTCGCCACCGTCAAGGACCTCGCCGGACTCTACGAACAACTCGAAGATTGGCACAGTGCCCACACCTTTTACACCTGGGCCCACTCACTCAGTAACGGCGACGTCGCCCTCGCCACCAAGGCCGGCGTGATGAATGACCGAGCACTTGAAACGGATCTGAAAAACCTCGAAGCCGGAGTCGCTGCGGATCCCGATAACGAAGAACTCAAGGCCGCACTCGCCGCCCGCCGGTCCGACCGCATCGCCGAGCAGGTCGCAGAAGCCCAGAAGCGCGTCGAACAAAACCCGACCGATCCGCAACTCCGCTTCGAGCTTGGCACCGCCCTCTACAATCTCGGCGATCATAGCGCCGCTATTCCTCACCTTCAGCAAGCGACTCGGAACCCGCACATCCGCACCAAGGTTCTGCTTCTGCTAGCACGGACTTTCCGCGCCAAGGGCATGTTCGACCTCGCAATTAAGCAGCTCTCAGACGCCCTCGCCGACCTCGTCGCCATGGACAACACCAAGAAGGAAGTTCTCTACGAAAAAGGCCTCATCCACGCTCAAGTGGAGAACAAGGAAGCAGCACTCGAATGCTTCAAACAGATTTACGAAGTGGACTACGGCTACCTCGACGTCGCCAGTCGCGTGGAGTCGTCGTATTCATAACTCGCTCGATTTCCCACGGTCTCTTCAAGGCCATGCGCCTGCTCCTCATCGAAGACAACACCGCACTGCGCAACGCAGTCGGCCAGTATCTTCACGAGGCAGGCTACCTGCTCGACACCTTCGCCACCGGTGACGAAGGGCTGTGGGCCGCCGATGGAAATCTTTACGACCTGATTCTCCTAGACCTGATGCTGCCCAATCTCGATGGGTTGGAAATCCTCAGGCGACTGCGGGCCAAAGGAAATCCAGTGCACATCATCGTCATCAGCGCGCGCGATGGACTGGAGGACCGACTCGCAGCACTCGACGCCGGTGCGGATGACTACTTAGTAAAACCCTTCGCGCTGGCCGAACTACTCGCCCGTGTCCGCTCCCTTCTGCGGCGGAGTTATCTGAAAAAAAGCCCGCAGATGCGCGTGGCCGATCTGGAACTGGATCCACTGCGCCGGACCGTCCGCCGTGGCGACATCCCACTGGAACTCACCGCACTGGAATATCGGCTGCTAGAATATCTTTTCTATCGGACCGGCGAGGTGGTCACCCGCACCGCCATCTGGGAACACGTTTTCGAAGACGGCAGCGGCGGCAGCAGCAACGCGGTGGACGTTTACATCGGCTACCTGCGGAAAAAACTCAATGCCGTGGATTTACCCGATCTCATCCACACTCGCCGCGGCCAGGGCTACATCTTGGAGGAGCCTGCG
>JAYUHS010000036.1:0-17397 GCA_043766715.1 Luteolibacter sp. | reverse complement strand
CCCCGCCAAGCTCCACGCCTGGCTCGCCGCCTCCCGAGTCCAACGCACCCCCCAACGCACCAAAGACACCAGCACTCCCGCCGTCATCACCATCCCTGCCACTTGATCCCCATCGACGACTCCGTCAAAAAACTGGCCAAACCATTCACTGGATGCCAATTTCCAAACATGAAATTCGTCATCACACTAGACCGCGATGAGGACGGCGTCTGGATCGCAGAGTGCCCAGCCATTCCCGGTTGCATCAGTCAGGGCGAAACGAAAGACGAGGCGACTGTGAACATCCACGAGGCCATTCTCGGCTGTCTGGAAGTTCGCGCGGAGCAAGGGATGCCACTCACCGTAGAAACCCGTCTCGTGGAAGTCGCCGTCGCCTGATCCGCCATGGGCAGCCTCCCCACCATCAGCGGACGGCAAGCCCGCGAGGCCTTCATCAAGGATGGTTGGAACTTTGCCCGTCAGCGGGGAAGCCACATGATCCTCATCAAACCCGGCCACCTCGCCAGCCTCTCGGTCCCCGACCACAAAGAACTCGCCAAAGGCACTCTCCGCGGCCTCCTCCGCAGCGCCGGAATGACGCCAGAAAAGTTCATCGAACTAATTAGTTAGAAGTGAACGGGGCAGAAGTGAACGGAGAAACTACGTGTCAAAATTTTGTTAACCCGTGAGAATTGACCCCATTTACGTTTATTCGAACTGCTGAAATGTATAAACTCGCTCCATTCAGTCGCACTCCGATGCGTAAGCCAGTTTCCTGGGTTGTAGCGATTATCGTATTCATCCTGGTGTTCTTGGGAACGCAGCTTGGCATGGCTAAACTACGGTTTGAGCCTTTTCACCTCGGCGGGTTAGGAGGGACCGCCTTCGTCGTCGCGAGGGTTTACGGAACCATCTGGCTCGCAAAGACGATTGGATGTCTCGTCGGCGGGGAACTTTGGGAAAAAACGGAACACGTTGCCCAGCCTCCACCTGATATCTCGCTTCCCGAAATCGTCCTGCCGTCCCCGCAGCCTGTTGTGCCGCTCCCCCTTGCCCCGGACGACATCGAAATCATCCCAGAATACGAGCGTGTGATTGAGGAGATCAAACGTGGAACATCCGCTATATTTGTGACCGGCCGCGCTGGCACTGGGAAATCCACCATGATTCGTTTCCTGCTTGGAAAAATCCCCAACAGTGCCGTGGTCGCTCCCACCGGTCTTGCAGCTCTCAATGTGGGAGGTGTCACGATTCACTCCTTTTTCAGCTTCCCACCTCGCACTCTCAATTCGGAAGAGGACCATCCGGTCAGCCGGCGCATGACTCCCGTGTTCCAAAACCTCGGCGTCTTCATCGTGGATGAGGTCTCGATGGTGACGCCGGATAAGATCGACTGTATGGACGCGTCTCTACGGAGAGTGAGGCGCATCAATTTGCCATTCGGGGGCGTACCAATCGTCTTCGTGGGAGATCTTCATCAGCTCGAGCCAGTGGTTTCTAATTCAGATGATGCCTATTTTTTCACTCACCGTTATCGGTCTCCATTTTTCTTCGACGCTGATATTTTCCAAGACGTGGACATGGTCCCCGTCGCCCTGACCCGAGTTTTCCGGCAGGATGATGAGAACTTCGTTCGGCTGCTTGATCAGGTCCGAAGGGGGAGGAATCTTGATGCAGCCGTGGAAACTCTCAATGCCGCGTGTCTCTACCGGGCGAATGAAACTCCATCTCTTTTTCTGGTTCCCACAAACGGCGCTGCCGGGGCCAGAAACACGAATGAACTGAATGCCCTGCCCACCCGCCTCCGAACCTTCAATGCTATCATCAAGGGACAATTCAAAGTGGGCGAAGATCGCACCCCCGCACCCGACAAGCTGGAACTCAAGATAGGTGCACGGGTACTTTTTGTGAAAAACAATCGACCTTACTGGGTAAACGGCACCTTGGGCGAGGTGTTGGCAATTGGAGAAGAGATCATTCGTGTAAGAATCGACAAAACTGAAAGCGTGGTGAGCGTTCAGCGCGTCAGTTGGGAACAGATCCGCAACCAATACGACCCCACCGAGAGGAGGATAAATTCGGAGGTGGTTGGGTCTTTCACTCAATTTCCACTAACCCTCGGCTGGGCGCTGACTATCCACAAATGCCAAGGCATGACGTTGGATTCCCTTCGCATCGACATCGGCAACGGGGCATTCGCGGCTGGTCAAACCTATGTAGCACTTTCCCGATGCAAGACGCTGGAGGGTATTTCTCTGGATGCGGAGCTACTGCCCAAGGACATTATAGTCAGTGAGGAAGTGAGAATATTCTACCGCGCTCTTCACGAGCGGGTGAAACGCGCTCAGGGGAATTCCTAACGTACCGGCTTCAAAGGGTATCCAAAGTAACTAGGGTGTTGAATAATTTCCGACGTGAGGCTTGGCTTATTTCAAATTAATCAAAACATTATAAGACATGAATTTAACATATATCTTGAGACTACCGATACTTGTGGCGGCCTTGGCATTCGGCGGACTGTCAACTATCGTTGCAGCTTCTTTCTCCAATACTGGCTCAATGAACTCCGTCCGTAGCGGCCACTCGGCAACATTACTTATTAACGGAAAAGTGCTGATTGCGGGCGGAGGATCAGTTACTGGCAGCACGGAGTTATATAATCCAGCCAACGGGACTTGGTCGTTGACCGGCTCGCTCAGCAAGGGGCGCAGTGGGCACAATGCCGTTTTATTAACAAATGGCAAGGTGTTAGTTATTGGAGGAGCCGATTCCAACGGTGCGATTCCCGGCCCTGAGCTGTATGATCCGACGGTCGGAACATGGTCAATTGTCGGTCAAATGATTACGCCTAGGTCAGCATGCACCACCACTTTACTTTCCAATGGTAAGATACTAGTCGCAGGCGGAAACACCAACAATAGCACATCTCATTCTACACTCTCCACCGCAGAGTTATATGATCCATCCACCGCGACATGGGCGGAAACTGGTGCAATGAATCACTACCGTTCGGAGCACGCTGCAACGTTACTCTCCAATGGAAATTGCCTTGTCTCAGGTGGTACGAGCGGTAACAGCATTCTGCCCACAGCAGAGCTTTATGATTTAGCTACCGGGACGTGGATCGAGATCGGTGAAATGAATATCCCTCGAACGCAGCATACGGCAACCTTACTTTCCGATGGAAAAGTATTAATTGCAGGCGGGCGAGGTGCATCTAACACAGTGCTCTCAGGTGGAGAGATTTATAACCCTGTCACCACGACTTGGACAACTACAGGCGTAATGAATACTCAGGGTGGTGATCTTGTTGCGACATTGCTTCCAACAGGAAAGGTATTTGTTTGTGGTGGATCCAAGGCAGAGCTGTATGACCCTAAAACCGGGGTTTGGTCTGTTGCAGGGGCACTGAGCACGAACAGACAGCAACACACTGCTACCTTACTGGCTAGCGGTAAGATATTGATTGCTGGCGGCTCTTCGATTGCAAGCGCAGAACTGTATAATCCTAATTCCTCAATAAGTGTTCGGGTCGGTAGCGCCACATTGCTTGACGGAAGTGCTACTCCTGTGAGTTTCGTGACGCCTATTGGAGCGCCTATGACCAAGACATTCACCATTACCAATAACGGAACGACAGATTTGGCACTGGGCTTGATCAATAAAGACGGTGCAAACTCCGCAGACTTCGGCGTCGGTGCATTAGCCAACTCTACCTTGAGCGCTGGGACCAGTGCGACTTTCACGATTACCTTCACCCCAAGCGCTACTGAACAAAAGACAGCAACGATTCACATCGCCAGCAACGTCTTTGGGCCGCTGAATCCATTCGACATTGTATTGAGTGGAAGTGGTTTGAGTTTGGTAACCGACACCGATGGAGATGGACTGAGTGACGCTGTGGAATTTAATCTCTCAGCTCTCGGTTTTGATTGGCATATAAGTCAGGTTGCGATGGTGAACGCGCTTTATGATGGCGCCAACGGTGCGGGCTTATACACCACTCAGCAAATACAGACCCTTCACGTTGGAACGCCTCTGATCGCCCGAGATCCCGTTAGCGAAAAATTTAAGCTGACGATGAGTTGGAAGAAATCGACCAATCTGACGAACTTTTCTGACTTCCCTGTTCCGACCGGTTCTTCGGTTTCAGTGAGTCCAATCGGTGATATCGAATTCGAATTCCGAGTGCCGGACAATGCAGCGTTCTTCCGCATGGAATTTAAGTAAGTCTCTGAGGTCAGTATTTGGTAAGTCTCTGGGGTAGGCCGCGCATTGAAACATTTGACAGGATTCATTGCTTTCGGTTAAACAAAATTTTTGTCTTTGGCACTAGGCCGCGCATTAAAACAATTTAAGTGATTTACTTCAGTTGAGTGCAGGCCGCGCATTGAAACAATTGACAAGGTTCATTGCTCTCGGTTTAACGAGAATTTAGAGTTTGACCTCGATCGAGTCAGTTAGGGTCAGGCCGCGCATTGAAACAATTTGAGTGAGTCGCTTGATTTTGATAGTTCCACGCCAGAGCCAATTTGGATAAATCAGGCCCCGCAACATTCGGCAATATTAGGCCACGCAAAGCTCGTATTATGGTAATTCCGCGCAGTAATACATCAATTTCAAAGGTCGCTATGCCGCTGCCTGCCCTAGGCAGAGACAAGGGCCGAAAATTCAACCTCGCCTTACGTCAGTTGCGAAGTATCCTGCTGCCGATGACAATCACTCGAAAAATCGTTCTTAATGAACAAGGACAACCCTCTGAAGTCATCATTCCCTACGATCAATATATCGATATTATTGAAGCTTTTGGAATGGATCTGAGTGCTCAATCCCAAGAAGACTTGCGCGTTGCCATGGACGACTCCATCCGTGGCCGCCGCGAAGCCTTTGTGACTGCAGATGAAGTATGAGGGAAATCCTCTATCACCGCCTCGCTTCACGGGCTCTGAAGAAAATTCCTGTGGATCGCAAAGAGCAAATCAAGGCAGCTATCGTCACCGTGGCCGAGCAAGTGAATGTGCTCTGCCATCGGTCAAAATCATGCAGGGTGAGTGGGTGAACTGCATGCGGCTACGAGTTGGCACGTATCGGGTGATTTTCCGTATCACAGGCCAACCCCCTTCCGAACAATTCGAAGTTCTTGAAATGGGTCCGCGTGGTGACATTTACTGGATCCACCTAACCTGCTTCTGAGTGAGGTCATTACTCTCGGTTTAACAAGAATTTTGTCGTTGGGATCAGAAAACACATTTCAACAATTTGAGTGCCTCGAAGATGGGGGCAGAGAAAATTCTTGGGGTTAGGCCGCGCATTTCAACAATTTGAGTGACTTGCTTGATTCTGATAGTTCCACTCCATCGCCAGTTTGGATGACGGGAATCCCATTCCATGATCTTTCTCTCATACTTAAAAGATTCACTCGATTCGCCAGATTCGCGGTCTCTTTTTCTTTGCTGCTAGAGATCATTTCCCAAGCGAGGAGAAGATTTGAGAGACCGCGAATCGAACGAATCTGGCGAATCTTTAAAGGGCGGTGGGACGGCAAAATTCTTAATAGGACTCTATCTGGGATTTTATAGGGAGTGGACTGATTTTCTATCGTTTTTGCTTTGTTCATCCATTCACTTTCGAGATGGATGCACTTCCTCCACGAGAATTTTTAAAGCCCTGCTACCGCCCGACTCACCCTCGCTTTCACCACGGCCCACGTCGTTCCCTTCAATGAAATCGGGTCAGGCTCGGTCTCTGCATCCTCGAACCAAGCTAGGCTACGAATCACCGTGAATGGGTCTGTCGCCGGGTATTTTTCCGTAAATAGTCGATCATCTGCTGAAGCGCCAAGCGATCCAGCAGTTCCATGATATCATAAAAATCCTTCTTTGAACCTCGGTTTGCGAGTGCATTCAGCTTCATGGCAGCCAAGTCCGGTAGTGAAACCAACGCGACCCCGTTGATCCTTTCAACGGGTTCGAGCATTCGACAGGCGTGGCGCAACAAATCCAATTTCATTCCTCCCACGTCAAGTGTCAGAGAATTGGCCGCTTGACCGATAATCGTCACCGGGCCGATTTCCAAACTCTCAGCAAGCGCCTCTGGAGCGAACTCATGAAGGGTGAAAAATCAAGATCCACCGACAGTCGATGACTGAATCGCAGTGCCAGCGAAGTGCCGCCTCCCAGCGCAAACTCCTGCATCGCCGGGACCGTTGCCAAGTGGAGTAGCAACGTTTTTAATGATTCTGGGACGGCATCGAAGCGGAGCATCGGAAAGACGAGGATGGAAGTTGAAACCAAGCACAACAAAACGCCAATGCCCGTGGCTGGAGCCTGCGCAGATGAGTGACTTTTTCGGAGAGGTCCGGCTTGCCATAGTGCGCCACTAGAGTCTGCCAGTCCCGCCAGCGTCCATACTCTAGAACCCGTTTAACCAACCACGCTCCATGCCGCTCTGGATCGACCCCGGACCGGTCCACATCCCAAAACAAATGATCTGACAACGTCGTCATGGGTTTACCCTACCCATCGTAAAACTGGAGAGAACGTAAGAATACACTGATTTCCCCAACGGTAAGGGTATGGCTACTTAGGGGCTAGTCCTTGGTATTAGTTCACGCATTGAAACAATTTGAGAGAGGTGCTGCGAGACGCAGCAACCACGATTCAAACAAAAAGCCCCGACTCGTTTTTGGACGAGCCGGGGCTTTTGTGATTTCGCTTTGGATGATTATGCGGTGGCGGCGTCTTCGTCGTCGTCGAAGGTTTCCTTGGCGGCGACGACGGGTTCTGGCTCCTCGACGGTGAACTCGAACTCGGCATCACGGTGGTGATGGAAGCCGGTGCCGGCGGGGATGAGGTGACCCATGATGACGTTTTCCTTGAAGCCACTGAGGTAGTCGACCCGGCCAAGGGTCGCGGCTTCCGTGAGGACACGAGTGGTGTCTTGGAACGAAGCGGCGGAGATGAACGAATCGGTCTCAAGGGAGGCCTTGGTGATGCCGAGGAGGACTGGCTCGCCTTCGGCAGGCTTGCCACCGTTGGCGACGATTTCCGCATTGACGCGCTTGAAGTTCGAGCGGTCGATTTGGTCACCCCAGAGGTATTGGTCGGCATCGCCCGGGTCGGTGATTTTCACCTTGCGGAGCATTTGACGGACAATGACTTCGATGTGCTTGTCGTTGATTTCCACGCCTTGGACGCGGTAAACGGACTGGACCTCGTTGACGAGATGCTCTTGGAGTTCTTGGGCTCCGCAAGCTTCGAGCAAATCTTCCGGGGACACAGGGCCCTCGGTGATTTGGTCGCCTCGCTTGACGACATCGCCTTCGGTGACGACGACGTGCTTGCCCATCGGCACTAAGTGGTCGATTTGCTCGCCGGTCTCGGCATGAGTGACGATGACCTTCTTTTTCCCACGAACGTTGCCGCCGAAGGATACTGAGCCTTCGATCTTGGCGATGACGCAGGAATCCTTGGGCTTGCGGGCTTCGAAAAGCTCGGCCACCCGTGGCAGACCACCGGTGATGTCCTTGGTGCGGGCAACCTTGCGCGGAGTCTTGGCGATCTGGGTTCCGGCAGTGATGACTTGGCCTTCCTTGACGGAAAGGTGGGCGCCGACAGGGATGGAGTAGCTCGCTTTGATCTCCTTGGTCTTCTCGTCGATGATGACGACTTGCGGGTGGAGGTCTTCCTTGTGCTCGGTGACGACCATGCCTTTTTTGCCGGTTTCCTTGTCCGTTTCGTTGGTCACGGTGATGCCGGAAATCATGTCGCGGAGTTCAACCTTGCCGTTTTTCTCGGTAAGGATCGGCACGTTGTAAGGATCCCAAGTAACGACGGTGTCGCCCTTTTTCACATCCTCGCCGTCCTTCACCGAAATGACGGAGCCGATGACGATCATGTGGCTTTCCAGCTCGAGGCCTTCCTTGTCGCGGATCGAGATGGTGCTGTTCTTGTTGAGAACAACCCAGTGGCCCTCGACGTTCTGCACCGTTCGCATGTCCTTGTAAACAATGCGGCCGGAGTTCTTGGCCTTGATGATCGGCTGCTTGAACGTGGCGGCGGCGACACCACCGACGTGGAACGTCCGCATGGTGAGCTGGGTGCCCGGTTCGCCGATCGACTGGGCAGCGATGATGCCGACCGCTTCCCCGATTTTCACTGGAAGTCCGGTGGCGAGGTTGAGGCCGTAGCAATTTGCACAGCATCCGCGCTCGGCTTCACAAGTGAGCACTGAGCGGATCTTGAGCTTGAGCACGCCGATGTTTTCGAGCGACTTCGCTTGGACTTCGTCGATCACGTCGTCGATCTCGACCAGAATGCCACCGGTGACGGGGTCCTTGATTTGCTCACAGGAAACCCGGCCGTAGATCCGCGTGGAGAGCGAGGCGGATTCCTCGTCGCCGTCGTAAATGGCAGCGACCGTGATGCCGTTTGCCGTGCCGCAATCTTGCTTGAAGACGATGACGTCTTGGGCGACATCGACCAATTTACGGGTCATGTAGCCGGAGTCTGCCGTTTTCAGCGCGGTATCCGAGAGGCCCTTACGAGCACCGTGGGTCGAGATGAAATACTCGAGCACCGAGAGACCTTCGCGGAAGTTCGAGATGATCGGGCGTTCGATGATTTCGCCGGAAGGCTTGGCCATGAGGCCGCGCATGCCGCCGAGTTGCTTGATCTGGGACTTATTTCCCCGAGCACCGGAATCGACCATCATGAAGAGGGGCGATGCCTTTTTCTTGCCTTCGTTGAACTCGATCTTGCGATAGAGCGCGTTGGCGATGGTGTCGGTGGCTTGTGTCCAGACGTCCACGACTTTCTGGTAACGCTCGCCGTCGGTGATGACGCCGTTGCGATACTGTTTGGTGACCTTTTCGACTTCCTCGTAGGCCTTGGCGATGACCTCGGTTTTTTCCTCGGGGATCACCATGTCCACGATCCCGATGGAAGTACCCGAACGGGTGGCTTCGCGGAAACCGAGGGTCTTGAGTTGGTCGAGAACTTCCACGGTCTTCGGCTTGCCGGAGACTTGGTAGCAACGCCAGATGATGTCGCCGATCTGCTTTTTACCGACGTTGTGGTTGATGAAACCGACGCCTGCTGGCCAAATTTCATTGAACCGGACACGACCTGGGGTGGTCTCGATGATTTTCCCTTGGCGGAGTGCCTGCTCGAGTGGCGTGAGTTCCTTGCGGTCCTTATCGGTGAGTTCCTCGCCCTTGTAGCCGAAGACACTGGTTTTACCATGGTCTGGGTTACGAATGCGAATCCACTGGTGATACTCGATCTTCTCTGCGGCGAGCGCGAACTCGACTTCAGAGGCGCTGTCGAACAACGGCATGTGCTCCTCTTTTTCCCGGTCCTTCTGGGTGCGGATACCGGCCCAGGTGAGATAATAGGTTCCAAGAATGATGTCCTGCGTCGGCACCGTGACCGGACGGCCAGATGCGGGCGAGAAGATGTTGTTTGGCGCCAGCATCAACTGCCGGCACTCCATCTGCGCCTCGATCGAGAGCGGGACGTGGACGGCCATTTGGTCGCCGTCGAAGTCCGCATTGTAAGCGGTGCAGACGAGTGGGTGGACGCGGATGGCCTCGCCTTCGATGAGTTTCGGCTCGAAGGCTTGGATCGACAAGCGGTGAAGCGTAGGCGCACGATTCAACAGAATCGGGTGACCCTTAGTGACTTCCGCGAGGATGTCCCAAACTTCAGTGGTCTTGCGGTCGATCATCTTCTTGGCCGAGCGCACGGTGTGGCAGTAGCCAAGCTCCTTGAGGCGACGGATGATGAATGGCTCAAACAAGGTGAGCGCCATTTTCTTTGGCAGGCCGCACTGACCGAGCTTGAGATCGGGCCCGACGACGATGACCGAGCGGCCCGAGTAATCGACCCGTTTTCCGAGAAGATTTTGACGGAAACGACCGCCCTTGCCCTTGAGCATGTCCGATAGTGACTTGAGCGGGCGATTTCCGGCACCGGTGACGGCACGGCCGTGGCGACCGTTGTCAAACAGCGCATCCACCGCTTCTTGGAGCATCCGCTTTTCGTTGCGGATGATGACTTCCGGCGTCTTGAGGAGCAGGAGGTTCTTGAGGCGGTTATTACGATTGATGACCCGGCGATAGAGGTCGTTGAGGTCCGAAGTGGCGAAACGGCCACCTTCGAGCGGCACCAACGGACGCAGGTCCGGTGGGATCACGGGTAGCACCGTCTGGATCATCCACTCAGGGCGTGACTTGGACTGGTGGAAACCTTGGGTGATTTTGAGGCGCTTCGAGAGCTTCTTCTTATTTTGCTTGGAGCGGGTGGTTCCGAGCTCTTCTTCGAGAGTTACGATGAGGGCAGGAAGGTCACACTGGCGGAGCAACTCCATGATGGCAGCGGCACCCATGCTGGCTTGGAACGAACCGTCGCCGTAGGTGTCTTCCGCCTCGCGGAGTTCATTTTCCGTAAGGAGTTGGCCGACTTCGAGGGCGGTGTTGCCCTGATCGGTGACCACGTAATCTTCGTAATAAATCACGCGCTCAAGCTGGCGAGCACTCATGTCCAGCATCAAACCGATGCGCGATGGCATGCACTTATAGAACCAGATATGGGAAACCGGCACGGCCAGCTCGATGTGGCCCATGCGTTCCCGGCGGACGCGGCTAAGGGTCACTTCGACACCGCAACGGTCACAAATCACACCCTTGTGCTTGATCCGCTTATATTTACCACAGGCACATTCCCAGTCGCGGGTGGGTCCGAAGATCCGCTCGCAGAAGAGACCGCCTTTTTCAGGCTTGAAGGTCCGGTAATTGATGGTTTCCGGGTTTTTCACCTCGCCCTTGGACCAAGAACGGATGATTTCCGGTGATGCAACGGTGATGGAGACTTGATCAAATTGCTCCGGGCGCTCGTCCACGCCGAATAGTTCGCGAAGGTTGTTATCGACACTCATGTTAGTAGTAACGGTTTAGGTCAGGTTGTAGGTTCGCGTTTAAATTACAGGGTAAGGTCATCAAGCGAGTAGTCGTCCAAGCCACCGGTCATGCCGGAGCCATGGGTCGAGCCCTTGCGTCCCGGCCGGACATCGAGTCCGAGCGATTGCATTTCCTTGATAAGCACGTTGAACGACTCAGGCGTGCCGGCTTCGAGGTTATTGTCGCCTTTGACAATCGCCTCATAAATCCGGGTGCGGCCTTGGACATCGTCCGATTTGACAGTGAGCAACTCTTGGAGCGTGTAGGCAGCGCCGTAGGCCTCGAGTGCCCAGACTTCCATTTCGCCGAAGCGCTGACCACCGTATTGTGCCTTACCACCGAGCGGCTGCTGGGTGACAAGCGAGTAAGGACCGACGGCACGGGCGTGGATCTTATCGGCAACCAAGTGACCGAGTTTTAGGATGTAGATCATCCCGACGACGACTGGATTGTGGAAAGCCTCGCCGGTCCGACCATCATAGAGGGTCGATTTACCACCGGTGGTGCCGTCCTTACCATCGCCGATCCAGGTGTAGCCGCGGCCTTCCGGTTCGCCGGGCTTGCGCTCGCGGAGTTCGCCGTTGTCGCCGATCCATTTCACACCATCGACCTTCTTGGCCTTGGTCATGAAATCCCAGATGACTTCTTCCTTGATGCCGTCGAAAATCGGGGTGGCAACCTTGAAACCGAGTGCCTTGGCTGCGACGCCGAGGTGAGTTTCAAGCACCTGCCCGACGTTCATCCGCGATGGCACACCGAGCGGATTGAGGCAAATATCCACCGGCGTTCCGTCGGCAAGATACGGCATGTCTTCTTCCGGGACGATGGTAGCGACGACGCCCTTGTTACCGTGGCGTCCGGCCATTTTATCACCCACCGAGAGCTTACGCTTGGCGGCGATGAAGACCTTGACCTCTTTGATCACGCCTGGATCGACCTCGTCTCCGGACTCTAATGAGTCGAGCTTTCGCTCACGTTCGGTGTCGAGTTCTTGGAAACGGCTTTCAAAGGAACCGATGATTTCGAGGATCTTATTACGGATCGGCGATGGATCGATTTCGATGTGATCGTGGACCGAAGCAAGTTTGCGGAGCAGCGTTTTAGTGATCTTGCGGTTCGCCGGGATGATAATTTCACCGGTTTGCGCATTGACCACGTCGAGCGGGATTTTTTCACCCAGCAAGATGTCGGAGAGACGCTCGGTGAGGTCATCCGTCAGCTTGTCGGCCTTCTTCTTGTGCTCGTCGTTGATCTTTTTGAGCGTCTTCTTGAGCTCGACTGGATCCACTTTTTCAGCCCGCTTCTTAGCAAAGCCGGATTGAGAAACCCGGACGTCTTGGACGATGCCGACGCAGCCAGATGGCACGCGCAGCGAGGTGTCTTTCACGTCCGCCGCTTTTTCACCGAAGATGGCGCGAAGTAGGCGCTCTTCTGGGGCAAGCTCGGTCTCGGATTTCGGGGTGATCTTACCGACGAGGATGTCGCCGGGTTTCACCTCGGCACCGATGCGGATGATGCCGTCGTGGTCGAGATTGCGCAGGGCATCCTCGCCGACGTTCGGGATATCCCGGGTGATTTCTTCAGGCCCCAGCTTGGTGTCGCGAGCGGCGACATCGAACTCGGAAATGTGGATCGAGGTGTAAACATCGTCCTTCACCACCCGTTCGGATATGACGATGGCGTCTTCGAAGTTGTAGCCATTCCAAGGCATGAAGGCGACGAGCACGTTGCGTCCGATGGCGAGTTCGCCGTCTTCCGTGTTCGGTCCGTCGGCCAAGACTTGGCCTTTTTTAATCTTCTGACCCAGCTTGACGATTGGCTTCTGGTTGATGCAGGTGCCAGCGTTCGAGCGCATGAATTTCCGCAACGGATAGGCCATGATGCCCTTGTCGATGTTGGTTTTAACCGATTCCGCGTCACTGAGGAATTTCTCCTCGGAAACAGGAAGCTTGCCGTCCGGCGTGGTGACGATGATTTCCGCGGTGGCGGCGGCAACGATGCCGTCTGCCTCGGAAACGACCACTGCACGCGAGTCGCGGGCGGCTTTTCCTTCGAGACCGGTGCCGACCAGTGGCGACTCGGAAACGAGGAGCGGCACGCCCTGGCGCTGCATGTTCGAACCCATCAGAGCGCGGTTGGCGTCATCGTGCTCGAGGAACGGAATCAGACCGGCAGCCACGGAAACGAGCTGTTTCGGCGAGACGTCCATGTAGTTGACGTCCGCAGGAAGTGCTTCGATGAACTCACCGCCCTTTTCACGGGCGGTGATGCGCTCGGTCTGGAACGCGCCTTTTTTGTCGATTGGGTTATTGGCCTGAGCGATCAGGAAATTTTCCTCTTGGTCCGCTGTGAGATACTCGATCTCGTTGGTGACCTTAGAACCCACCACGCGGCGGTAAGGAGTTTCGATGAAGCCGAACTCGTTAATCCGAGCGTAGGTACACATCGAGTTGATGAGACCGATGTTCGGTCCTTCTGGAGTCTCGATCGGGCAGATCCGGCCGTAGTGGGACGGATGGACGTCGCGGACTTCGAAGCCGGCGCGGTCACGATTCAGACCACCAGGTCCAAGCGCGGAGAGGCGGCGCTTGTGCGTCAACTCAGCGAGCGGGTTGGTTTGGTCCATGAACTGCGAGAGCTGCGAACGACCGAAGAAATCACGCACCACGGCAGATAATGCCTTGGGATTGATCAACTTCTGCGGCGTCATGCCCTCAATGTTGACGTCGAATAAGGTCATCCGCTCCTTGACCAAGCGCTCTGTCCGGGCCAGTCCCACACGGCACTGGTTGGCAAGAAGCTCACCCACGGCACGGACCCGGCGGGAACCGAGGTGGTCGATGTCATCGATGACGCCATCGCCCTTTTTCAGCTTCAGGATGTAGCGGACGGCAGCGAGGAAATCCTCGGGCACCATGATCCGCTGGTCGGAATCCACCTGGATGCCGAGCTTTTGATTGATTTTGTAACGACCGACGCGGGTGAGGTCATACTTCTTCGCATCGAAGAACAGACGCTTGAGAAGTGCGCGAGCATTTGCTGCGGTCGGTGGATCTCCTGGGCGGAGCTTGCGGTAGATATCCTTGAGCGCGGACTCCTCGTCCTTCGCTGGGTCCTTGCGCAGAGATTTGAGGAGAATTTCGTCCTCACGGCCGTCGATGACTTCCACTGCCTTGTGACCGAGTGCCAACAACTGGCGGACGATGCCGATGGTGAGTGGCTCGTAGGCCTTCGCGACGGTCAATTCGCCATCGAGGATGTCCTCGAACGGCACTTTGTGACCGAGCTCGCCCTCGTCCATCGCTTCGCTGAGAGCGAGCGATTCGGGCGAGTAGAAATGGCTGACGATGTCGCGGTCTGTCGGGTAGCCGAGGACGCGCAAGAAGGTGGTAGCTAAGAATTTACGACGACGGCGACGCCGGTCGAGATAGACGTAGAGCAGATCATTCGTGTCGAACTGCACTTCCAACCACGAACCGCGGTCTGGGATGATGCGGAACGAGTGGAGCAGCTTGCCATTTAAGTGCTGCGAAGTTTCGAAACAAATCCCCGGCGAGCGATGGAGCTGGGAAACGATGACACGCTCGGCACCGTTGATGATGAACGTCCCACGACGTGTCATCATTGGCAGCTCGCCCATGTAAACGCGCTCTTTTTTGGTGCCCGTTTCATCCTTCAGCTTGAAGGTCACGTAGAGTGCCGCGCTGAAGCTTTCGCTGTTCCGCAGTGAATCGAGTGAAGTGATCTTCGGGTCCTCGATGTCGTAGGCGACAAAGTCGAGTTCGATCGCTTCGTCATAACTTTTGATCGGGAAAACCTCGCGGAAAACCGCTTGGAGACCCGCATCCGCACGCTCGCTAGGGAGCACTTCCTTCTGAAGGAATTCATCGTAAGAGCGACTCTGAACCTCAATGAGGTTAGGTGGCTCGATGACTTCTTCGAATTTCCCGAAATAGAGACGTTCAGCCATGGCGTGTAGTGGTATTCTAATTACAAATTGAGCCCGAGCCGCGAACGGTCTCAGGCAGGGTGGATCAAGCGTTGAAAAGTGGAGTCGGAATCGGCGGGAAAGTCTAGTTGGTGATCATTAGGTTCTCCCGTCGGTTTCGACAGAAAGTCCCGATGCGAATTCCTCCGCACCGGGACAAATCTGAAGTAGATTACTTGAGTTCGATTTTGGCGCCAGCCTCTTCGAGCTTTTTCTTTGCGGTTTCGGCAGCGTCTTTGGCGACACCTTCGAGAATCTTCGCAGGAGCGCTTTCGACTAGCTTCTTCGCGTCTGCAAGGCCGAGACCTGGAGCAACTTCGCGGACTGCCTTGATGACGGCAATCTTGTTCGCGCCGCAATCCGTGAGGACGACGTCGAATTCAGTCTTCTCCTCGACAGCTTCAGCAGCAACAGCTGGACCGGCGACGCCGACAGGTGCGGCAGCGGAAACGCCCCAATGTTCTTCAAGTTGTTTAACGAGAGCGACAGCTTCCAAGACGGTGAGCTTGCCGAGTTCTTCTACGAGTGTTTCAATATTAGCCATTTGTGTGTTCTCCTTGTTCGGTTTCGTCGCTTCTAGAGCCTCCAGAAATTTCAGAACGGTAGCTACCGCCCCGACGAGGAACCATTATGGGTTCAGGTGATGAACGGGAGCCGCCATCACCGTCAGTTCAGATTGTTTATGCTTCGGCAGCTGGTGTTTCAGCTTCCACCGCTGCGACTTCAGCTTCTACCACTGAAATGGCTTCGACTTCTGCGGCAGGTGCGGCTTCGATTTCGGCTGCTGGTTCGGCAGAGTCGTCGCCGTCCGGATCGAACTTGTTTTTGATGACGCGAGCGATGCGGGTTGCAGGCTCGAGGATCGTTGCAAGCAGTTGGGAAAGAACGGCTTCGCGTGATGGGATATCGGCGATGCTTTGCAATGCGGCTGCATCGAGAATCGCATTACCAAGGATGCCCACCTTCATTTCGGGTTTCTTGAATTCCTTCTCGAAATTCTTGATCACCTTCGCGGCGGAGAACACTTCGGCGTCGCCCATGACATAGGCCATTTGGCCGGTCAGGTCAGCACCGATGTCCGGCATCCCAGCCTCGGCGAGCGCTTTGCGCATGTAGCTATTCTTCGCAACGGTGCAATTCGCACCACCCGCGCCGAGGCGGTTACGAAGTTCCGTGAATTGCTGCACGGTGAGGCCAGTGTAATCGATGACGATCAGGTAAGGAGAGGCGTTTACGCGCTCCAACAGGCCGTTGATGATGATTTTCTTATCGGGATTCATATGCGTTGGCTGACCTGAAATTAAGCAGAAGCTTTGGTGTAGGTGGCGGCTTCCAGAGGAATGCCGGGAAGCATCGAAGCGGCGAGAGTCACTGCTTGGATGTAGTTGCCCTTGGCGGTGGCTGGCTTAGCGCGGACTACGCTGTCCACGAAGGCGCGGGCGTTTTCCTCAAGCTGCGAGTTTTCGAACGAAGATTTACCGATCGAACCGGAAACGTTGCCGTTTTTGTCGAGTTTGAAATCGACGCGTCCAGCCTTCACTTCGCGGACCGCCTTGGCGGTGTCGTCAGTGACAGTGCCAGTCTTCGGGTTCGGCATCAGGCCACGAGGTCCGAGGACCCGGGCGATTTTCCGAACTTCGGCCATGGCGTCTGGAGTGGCGATCGCGGAATCGAAATCCGTGAATCCTTCTTGGACGCGCTTGATGAGGTCTTCGTAACCGACGAACTCGGCACCCGCGGCGATGGCAGCCTCAGCGGCGGCCCCTTGGGCGAAGACGACGACCCGGACGTTCCGACCGGTGCCGTGTGGGAGTGAGACAGAACCACGGACCATTTGGTCACTTTTCCTTGGATCTACACCGAGGTGGAAGGAAAGGGTAACGGTCGGGGTAAACTTCGGCGCCGGGAATTCCTTCACGGTGCTGATGGCGTCGGTGAGCGAGTAGCTCTTGCCGACTTGGACAAGGGCGGCTGCTTTTTTATAGCGTTTGCTGCGGTGTTTGGACATTTTCGTATCTTTTGGCAGTTCTGGCGGAAATCGCGGGTTGCGGTTCCCTCCTGCGGGGTGCTGCGGGCGGTGAGGCCGTTAACTGAGAGTGGAGAAGAAGACTTGTTGGCGAGACGCCAACTCTCCTTGAATTAGTAACCTTCGATTTCGAGGCCCATCTGGCGGGCGGTGCCAGCGAGGATGCGGCAAGCAGCCTCGGGGTCCTTGGTGTTGAGGTCGGGCATTTTAATTTTCACGACTTCCATCAACTGGGCCTTGGTGATTTTACCCACCTTGATTTTGTTGGCTTCCTTCGAACCTGAAGCAAGGCCAGCGATCTTTTTAAGGAGATTCCCAGCGGGCGGCTTCTTGGTGATGAACGAGAATGACTTGTCCTTGTAAACCGAAATAACGACCGGCAGCACGTCACCCGCTTGGGCTTGGGTGTTGGCGTTGAATTCCTTACAGAACGCCATGATGTTGACA
>JAYUHS010000035.1:0-2461 GCA_043766715.1 Luteolibacter sp. | reverse complement strand
AGGACGAATACAAGGCGTTCTATCAATTCACTTGCAAGGCATGGGACGAGCCTGCTTACCGCCTGCATTTCAGCGCGGACGCACCGATCGCTATCAATGCGTTAGTCTTCGCGCCGAACGAGAACCCCGAGCGCATGGGCTTCGGCAAGGTCGATGGCGGTGTGGCACTCTACTCGAAAAAAGTGCTGATCGACGCCGATCCGAAAGGCCTGCTTCCCGACTGGATGCGCTTCGTCAAGGGCGTGGTGGACAGTGCCGACCTGCCGCTGAACATTTCCCGCGAGACCATGCAGGACAGTGCGCTGGTGAAAAAGTTAGGCAGCGTCATCAGCAAGCGCGTGATCAAGATGTTCGAGAAAGAGGCCGATGCCGACCCGGAGAAATACCGGGCATTTTACAAGAAATTCGACCGCTTCTTCAAGGAAGGCATCGCCACCGACCCGGCGAACAAGGATGCACTCGCCAAGCTGTTGCGCTTCGAGACATCCCTCACCGAGGCCGGTGCGGTCTGCGGCCTGACCGACTACATTTCCCGGATCAAGGACGGCCAAGAGTCGATTTATTACCTCGTTGGCGCTAGCCGTGAGCAGGTCGAGAGCAGCCCCTACATCGAGGCATTCAAGGCCCGCGGGTTAGAGGTCGTCTATTTCACCGATGCGGTGGACGAATACGTGGTCGAGTCGCTCGGCCTGTTCGACGGGAAAAAACTCGTCTCCATCCGCCACGGCGGCGTCGATCTCGCCGACCATGCTCCGGAAGGCGATCCGCTATCCGAAGAGCAGACCACCGCGCTTTGCGAGTTCCTCAAGGCCGAACTCGGCGACCGCGTAACCGCCGTGGCCGTCGGCAATCGCTTGGTGGATAGCCCGGTCATCGCCCTCGTTCCCAGCGATGGCATGAGCCCGCAGATGCGGCAGATGATGAAGGCGATGGATGAAAATTTCAAAGACGCCATCAAGGTCGAGTTAGAAATCAACCCACGCCATCCGCTGGTGAAGAAGCTCTCCGAGGCCAAGGATGCCAACCCCGAGTTGGCCAAGCTCGTCGCGCTGCAACTGCTGGATAATGCCCTAATCGCTGCCGGTCTGCTCGAAGATGCCCGCGACACCGTCACCCGCATGAATACGCTGATGGAGAAGGCGATGGGCTGATGAAAGTCAACTGCCCGAACTGCACCTTACCGATCGCTGGCGCTAAGTCGGCGATCGGCACCCGCGTTTCCTGCCCGGATTGCCGCCACCCGTTCTACTGGGCGGACCGCTTTCATGCCGGGGAAACCTTCGTCATTTACGACCTAGAAACCACCGGACTGGATCCTGAGCAGGACGAATTTATCCAAATCGCCGCCATGCGATTCACGGCGGGCAGCCTCTGCCCGGAGGACACCTTCGCCAGTTACGCAAGACCGCGGCGGTCGATTTCCTCGTTCATCGAGAGCTACACCGGCGTGGGAAATCGGCAGGTCGCCAACGCAGCGCGGCCGGAGCAGGTGCTCTGCGAGTTCTCGGCATGGGCCGGAGACTGCACGCTCATCGCCCACAACGGGCTGCGCTTTGATAGTAAATTCCTCACCGCCACCTGCCGTCGCCACGGCCTGCCAGCGCGTGAGGTCCACAGCATCGACACCATCCACATGTCCAAGATGTTGTTCGGAAAAACGCGCGGCACCGGTCACTCGCTCGACCACCTCGTGGCCCGCCTCCGCATCGATTCGCAAGGCATCCGCCGCCACGATGCGCGTGGCGATGTGGAAATCCTCGGTCGCGCCGTGGTCGGCATGTGGCAGCGCCTCGCCCTCGATCATGCATTCAACGGCGTCCCCAGGCACCTCGCCCTGCTGCCGACTCATTTGTATGACTCAGCATGATGGGCCACGAAGGTAGCGGAGTGGGAAAGGGGGAGAATGCCTCGTCATAGAGGTAAGTTGAGCCCTTCAGGGCGGTGCCTTTAAGGATTCAAATTCCGACCTGATTCGGTCCACCCCCCGTTGTGACTCGGAAATCACAGCAAGGAACATCCCTCACGTAGGCCGGAACGTCCCTCACGCACGCTGGAAGACCGCTCATGTAGGCTGGAACCTCGCTCACGTAGGCTGAAACTTCACTCATTCACGCTGGAGCATCGCTCATGTAGGCTGGAACTTCACTCATGCACGCTGGAGCATCGCTCATGTAGGCTGGAACCTCACTCATGCACGCTGGAGCATCGCTCATGTAGGCTGGAACCTCACTCACGTAAGCTGGAACTTCACTCATGCACGCTGGAGCATCGCTCATGTAGGCTGGAACATCGCTCACGCACGCTGGAGCATCGCTCATGTAGGCTGGAACCTCGCTCACGCACGCTGGAACCCTACCTTTGGTTGGGAGTGTAAGAAATTCTGTGTAAGCGCTTTCCGGTGGTGCATCCAATCACCGAAAAAACACCGCACATGAAATCCTCTATCAAAGACAAGCTCCTC
>JAYUHS010000034.1:0-79546 GCA_043766715.1 Luteolibacter sp. | reverse complement strand
TGCGGAACATGGAGTTCGACATCATCGACGCCTCCGAGGTGGACCGCTACAAGGACAAGAAGCGCGACGAAGGCGAAGGCGACGAGGAAGACGTCAAGGCCGACCAGAAGCTCGACATCCTCGACGACCCCGTCCGGATGTATCTCAAGCAGATGGGCCAAGTCCCACTACTGACTCGCGAGCAGGAAGTGGAAATTTCCAAGCGCATCGAGGACGCGGAAATCGAAGTCGCCCGCCACCTCCATCTCTTCGGTTTCGTGACCGATTCCTACCTCGAACTCGCCGAGAAGCTCAACAAAGGCAAGGAGCGCTTCGACCGCGTGATCCTCGACAAGAAGATCGAATCCCGCGAGCGCTACATGAAGGGCCTGCCGAAACTCTGCGATCAACTCAAGATCCTCCACCACGAGAACGACGACCTCTTCCGCCAGCTTTCCGTCAAGAACCCCCGTGGCAAAAAAAAGTTAGAAGAGGAGTTTTCCAAAAACATCCAGACGCTCAACCGCGTTTTCACCCGCTTCTATTACAAGCAAAAGGTTGTCGAAGATTTCTGTGATCAGGTCGATGAATACCAACAAATGTTCTGGAAATACGGTCGCAAACTGCAAGCAGACCCCGAGGACAAGGAGTTCATCAGCAAAATGCGTGAGATCGCCCAGCGCTCATGGCACACTCAAGAAACTTTCGAGGTGGCCAACAAGCAGCTCCGCCATTGGCTCAAGGAAGCGCTCAAGGCCAAGACCGAGATGGTCGAGGCCAACCTCCGCCTCGTCATTTCCATTGCCAAGAAATACACCAACCGTGGCCTTTCCTTCCTCGACCTGATCCAAGAAGGCAACATGGGCCTGATGAAAGCGGTCGAGAAATTCGAATACCGTCGCGGTTATAAGTTCTCCACCTACGCGACTTGGTGGATCCGCCAAGCCATCACTCGCTCCATCGCCGACCAAGCCCGGACCATCCGGATCCCCGTCCACATGATCGAGACGATCAACAAGCTGATGCGGGTGCAGAAGCAGCTCGTCCAAGAATACGGTCGCGAGCCGTCCCCAGAAGAAATCGCCGAGGAAATCCACTTACCCGTCGAGCGGGTCCGCGCCGTTCTCAAAATGGCGCAGCAGCCGATCTCCCTGCAAGCTCCCGTCGGCGACTCCGACGACACCTCCTTCGGTGACTTCATCGAGGACAAGGCCGCGGATAACCCGATGGAAGAAGCCGGATTCTCGATGCTCAAGGACAAGATCAAGGACGTCCTCGACACCCTCACCGAGCGCGAACGCGAGGTCCTCGAACAACGCTTCGGCCTCAAGGACGGCTACAGCCGCACGCTCGAAGAAGTCGGCCGCCAGTTCCAAGTCACCCGCGAACGGATCCGCCAGATCGAAGCGAAAGCCCTGCGGAAAATGCGCCACCCCACCCGGATCCGCAAACTCGAAGGCTTCATCGAGCTGCCCGGAGCCTGATCGCAGGCGAGAGGTGCTGCACCGCGCAAGCTCCGCTCTTCATCCTCTCGATTACCGTCCATCTGCGTGCATCGGCGGTGAAATGCCCCCGATATTGCGCCTCGGAGTGACACCATCGCGCCGATTTACCCCATTCACCGGGCAAATTGCATCGTCAACGCAGCGATTTGCCGGTCCAACGCGCCAAATTGGCGCACTAGCCCAGCAAAAAGCCCCGTCAGGCTGCCAATTTGGCGCACTCACGGAGCTTTTCGGGCCGGCGACGTTGCAAAATGCCTGAACGTCGCCCCATTTTGGGACAATTAAACCGGCGAGGTTGGCGTAGTCGCCCGCCGTCCCCCGCCGAAGAAGCTGCCCAGCGAGTCCAGCAGACCCTTGAGCGAATCCGACGCACTCAGCTTGAGCTGGCCATAGACCCGCAGCGCGAAGTTCATGAGATCGATGCCGATGGCCATCTCGGTATCATCGCACCCTTCCGCCAGCGCCTGCACCCGGGCGAACAACGGCCGGTATTTATCCAGCGAGACGACATCCGCCACCGCCCCAGCCGTGCCGATGGAGGCAGGCAGATCGCCCGAATTCTGCTGAGCCGCCGTGACTGCTTGGCGCACCAGTTGTTCGCGGGTGCCCATTTTGGTGAAGTTCGACCGCTGGAGGGCGGTAAGCGGGATCAAGTGCGGCTTGAGTTTAGTTTCTAGAACCAGCAGCGCCGCCTCGATCTGAGTGAGGTCTGCCGCCGGGATGTCGAGTGCTGCGATATTAATAATAGGTAATGCCATGGGGGTAATTTTTTTAAGGGGTGATGCACGCAAATCCGGGATGAATCAAAGTGCGCCTTGGACCTATCGGGTGATTAGAAATCCGCAAGGGAAAAGCGGTGAAGCTTACGCCAGATCAGCCTGCCATGGGGGCGTGCCCTGCCAGCGATACTTCCACAAAAAAATCTGACGCTTCCCGATTGCGGTTGTGATTTGACAGCCCCTGCCGTGGAGTCGCTTCGGAGTTTTTCTGAAAAGCCCCCTGCCCGCTCCTGAATTTATGCAAATCAAGTCCGCCGTCTTCCACCTCAGCGCCCGTGATCCTGAATCTGCCCCGGATTGGAACCGCCCAGAATTCGCCTTCATCGGCCGGTCGAACGTCGGTAAATCATCGATGATCAACATGCTCGCCAACAAGGACGCGCTCGCGAAGGTCTCCGCCACTCCGGGAAAAACCCAGTTACTGAATTTTTTCATCATGAACGAGTCATGGAGCCTCGTGGACCTGCCCGGCTACGGCTACGCCAAGGTCGCCAAGAGCGAAAAAATCAATTTCAACGAATCCGTCGGCGACTACATCGAGCAGCGGGATCAACTGCGCCTCGTCTTCGTCCTCATCGACTCCCGGCTGCCGCCCCAGCCGATCGACGTGGATTTCATCGCTTGGCTCGCCGGATGCGCCGTGCCCTTCCAACTCGTTTTCACCAAGGCAGACAAGCAATCGCTCGGGAAGACCCACGCCACCATCGCCGCCTTTCAGCAAAGCATTTCCCAACACGTCACCGCACCGCCGCCGGTCATCATCAGCTCCTCCAAGACCCGCGACGGCCGCATCAGCATCCTCAAAGCCATCGAGGAAACTCTGCGTGCGTAGTCCTCTTCGTTTGTAGTCCAGCCCTTCAGGGCGTCTTGTTATGGGAAGAAGATAGGACTTATAAGACCTATAGGACCTATAGGACCTATCTCCTCTTCTCTCCCATCCACTATCCACCATCAACCATCCGCTCTCCTCTTCCCTCCGCGTCCCTCCGCGACCTTAGCGGCTTTGCGGTAAACTCTTCTCTACCGAAGCCCGCAGCCACCCTTCATTCTCAAGATACCACTGCACCGTTTTCCGCAGCCCCGAGCTGAAATTCTCCCGCGGAAACCACCCAAGCTCACGCTCCATCCGCGCCGGATTCACCGCATAACGCCGGTCATGGCCAAGCCGGTCCGTCACGGAAATGACCCGCGCTTCCGCCGTCTCTGGAGCCAGTTCGCGGACGACTTGGATCAACTGGCGCACCAGCTCGCCATTCGTCAGCTCATTTTTCCCACCCATCAGATAAGTCTCCCCAGCCTGCCCCCGCAGCAGCGCCGTGACCAGGCCACGGCAGTGATCCTCCACATAAAGCCAGTCCCGGACGTGGCCACCATCGCCATAAACCGGCAGCGGCTCGCCGCTTAAAATCTTACCAATCATCAGCGGGATCAACTTTTCCGGAAACTGATAGGGACCATAGTTATTCGAGCAATGCGTCGTGATCACCGGCACGCCATAAGTCTGGTGATAGGCCCGAGCGAGGTGGTCGCTGCCCGCCTTCGATGCACTATAAGGACTATTCGGAGCATACCGGCTCGTCTCAGAAAACGCCGGATCATCCGGCCCCAGCGAGCCGTAAACCTCGTCCGTCGAGACATGGAGAAAGGCACCACCCACGCGCCCGGTCCCTAACGCATACTGACGGTAAGCTTCGAGCAGCCGGTAAGTCCCCACCACATTCGTCATGATGAATTCCTCCGGCCTGTCGATGGAGCGGTCCACATGCGACTCCGCAGCGAGGTGCATCACTGAGTCGATTTCATGCTCCCGCAGCAGCGCACCGACCCGCTCACCGTCGCAGATGTCGCCTTCCACTAGCAGAAACCGGGGATCGGATGCCATATCAGCGAGGCTCGCCCGGGAGCCGGCGTAGGTGAGTTTATCTAGGCAGATCACCCGCTCGATCTCGACGCTCTGTTCCTCCGCCGCCCCACCCAGCAAGTAGCGCACTAGATTCGAGCCGATGAATCCGGCACCACCGGTCACAAGTATTCTCCTCATTTCCCGAACACTAACCGTACCTGAGGAAACTCGGGAAGGATCAAATTCCCCCGCTCTTCTCTTCTCTTCACTTCTCTTCTCTTCGATGTTCAACGTTCAGTGTTCGATGTTCGACGTTCAAACGCCCCTTGCATGGTCAAGTCCATCGCCTAGTCTGCGACACTCATGGCACACCGGGCAGTATTGATCAAAGCAGCACTCGTTCTCCTCGCCGTCTGGGGCTGCGTGTGGGGAGTCCGCAGCTACGCCGGAGCACGGAAAATCACCGCAGAGCGCGTCAACCGCGAGGTCCTCGCAGCGAACTTCGCCGACTGGTCCGGGGAAAATCCACCGACGGATGCCGCAGAGTCCGCCCGCCGCGACAAGGAGCTCCGCAAGATCGCCACCCTCGTCAACGGCCTCGACTTCCAAGAACGCGAGAAAAACCGCGAGAACCGCTCCGGCGAGAAATTTTTCCGTAACCTCGCCGCCACCGAGAAGAGCCTCTTCATCCAGCTCACCGTCGTGGAATCCATGACGAACTTCATGAAATCCCTCGATGCGATGAAGCCCGCCGAGCGCCGGAAATTCGTCGAGCAAGGACTCAAACAAATCGCAGAAGGCCGCACCGCAGATGACATGGCCCGCGCCGACGAACTCGGTCCCGAGGTCCTCGATAAGATCAGCCAGGAAGGCATGAAAGCGTATTTCGAAAAGTCGAACGCCGACACCAAGCTCGACCTCGCCCCGCTGATGGAAGCGATGAACGAGACGATGCAAGGCCTGCGCGGTAACGAATTCGGCCCACGCCAATGATTAGGAAAAGCGGCTTCACCCTCGTCGAACTGCTAGTGGTCATCGCGATCATCGCCGCGCTCGCTGGCATTAGTTTCCCGATTTTCCGCTCGATCCGAGGGAAATCCCAAGAAGCCGCATGTCTGAATAACATGCGCTCACTCGGCATCGCGCTTCAGAGTTACCTCCAAGAAAACCAAGACAAGCTGCCAGAGATGGCCCAAGGCCGAGTTTCCAAAACCGAAGAAACCCCCGTGCTAGAGACCGTGCTGCTGCCCTATTTAGAATCTGCGGAGGCCTTCCACTGCCCGGCGGATACCAAGCAATTTGCCAAAACCGGCTCTAGCTACTTTTGGAATTCCACCCAAAACGGGCGGCGGGTCAACCAGCTCTCGATCTTCGGCATCAACGACCGCCCGGACAAGGTTCCGCTCATTTACGACAAGGAAGCATGGCACCCGAACAAGGTGAATTTCATCTACGGCGACATGACCAGCGCCACGAAATTCCGCATCACCACCGGTAACTAAGAATCGCACCCCACCATGTTAGTTGCTAACGGCCTCTACAAGAAATTCGCAGGGAAACCCGCGCTCACCGACGTTTCCTTCCACGTCCAGAAGGGCGAGATCTACGGTCTGCTAGGCCATAACGGGGCCGGGAAAAGCACCTCGCTTGGCATCATCCTTGGCATGGTCATGCCCGACAAGGGGGACGTCACCATCGGCGGTGTCTCGGTCCTAAGCCACCGCTCCAAGGCACTCGGCAAGGTCGGCGCGATCTTCGAGGCACCCGCATTCTACGACTATCTCAGTGGTTGGGAAAATCTAAGAATCCTCATGAGCTACTCCGGCGGCTTCGATCCAGACGCCGCCCGCACCGTCATCGACCGCGTCGGCCTCACCAAGCGGGTCCACTCGAAGGTCCGCACTTACAGCCACGGCATGCGCCAGCGCCTCGCCCTCGCCCAGGCACTCCTGCCCGAGCCAGAAGTCCTGCTGCTAGATGAACCCACCGACGGCCTCGACCCAGAAGGCATCAAGTGGTTCCGCGACTTCATCCTCACTCTCCGCGACGAGCGCGGCATGACGGTGTTGTTTAATTCCCACTTGTTAGCCGAGGTCGAGCTGATGTGTGACCGCGTGGCCATCCTCCGCGAAGGCAAGCGAGTCTTCGAAGGCACGGTGAACGGCCTGCAAGACGATACCCCAGTCTTCGAGGTGGACCTCGCACCCTGGGGCACTGCCTGTGGCATCATCCACAGCATCGGCGGTGAGGTTCTATCCGCCGCCCGCATTTCCCTGCCACACGGCGCAGATCCCGCCGTGCTGATCGCCCTCCTCGTCGGCGCCGGCGTCCAAGTCCGCGCCTTTTCCCCAGTCCGCCGCTCGCTAGAAGACCTCTACATGGAAATCCTCAACGGCGCCGGCAGCCCTAACTGAACCACCTCTTCAGGAGAAGTTGAGCGCATCCATGTCGAACACTACCGTGACATCTTCCGGCAGCGAGGTCTTGGCCAGCACCGCCTGCACATGCCGGGTTAACGGCCTCGCACGGTGGGACCGCAACGTGATTTGAAACCGAAACTGACCGTGCGAACGGATGAGTGGGGATGGCAGAACCTCACCGAGGGTGATGCCGTTAGGCAAATCTTCCGCCAGCCGCAGATGCAGGGTTTGTAGGGTAAACTCCGCACGCCGCTCATGGGTGGAGCGACTCGTCAGCACCGCGCAGTGGGCATAAGGCGGGAAGGAAAACTGGCGGCGGAATTCCATTTCCTGTTCGGAATACCCATCGAAGTCATGCTTGCGGGCAAACTGGATCGACGGTGAGTGCGGGGTAAATGTCTGGACGATGACCTCGCCCTCCAGCTCACCCCGGCCCGCCCGCCCAGCGACTTGAGTCAGTAGTTGGAAGGTGCGCTCACCCGCCCGGAAGTCCGGGATGTGGAGACCCAAGTCCGCATTGAGAATGCCGACCAGCGTGACATTCGGGAAATGCAGCCCCTTGGCGATCATCTGCGTGCCGATGAGGACATCGATCTTATGCGCCTTGAACGCTGCTAGAGTATCTCGCAGGGCGTTCTTCCGCCGCATTGCATCTGCATCGATCCGTGCAAACTTGGCCTTCGGAAATACCTTGGCCAGCACCTCCTCGACCTTCTGCGTGCCGTAGCCTTGCAGCAGGATGTTAGGATCGCGGCACTCCGGGCACTTGCGCGGGACGATGGATTGGTAGCCGCAGACATGGCAGACCAGCCGCTCGTCCGTGCGATGATAAGTGAGGGCCACCGCACAGTGCGGACATTGGCAAACGTGACCACAAGCCGTGCACTGCAGCGACCGTGCGAACCCACGGCGATTGAGAAATAGGATCGATTGCTCACCTTTTTCTAGCCGTTGTTCGAGTGCCGTCCGCAGCTTATCCGATAGAATCGCCGTGCCGCCCTTTTGCTTAGCTTGCTCTAACCGCATATCTACCACTCGCACCAGCGGCATGGAGGCACCATCGGCCCGCTGGTCGAGACGCAGCAGTTGGTATTTATCCGTCAGTGTATTATTCCATGACTCTAACGAAGGAGTGGCAGACCCGAGCACGATCGCACACGGCTCGAAGGCCGCACGCAGCACCGCCACATCCCGGCCATGATAGCGCGGGACATTTTCCTGCTTATAGGTGTTCTCGTGCTCCTCATCCACTAGGATTAGCCCCAAGTCCGGCAGCGGCGCAAATACCGCAGAGCGTGCGCCGATGACGATGCGCGCCTTTCCCCTACGGATGCGGTGCCACTCATCGAATCGCTCGCCCTGTGATAGATTCGAGTGCAGCACCGCCACTTGATCCTGCATCGAGGCGAAGCGGGATTTGAAACGCCTCACCGTCTGTGGCGTTAGGGAAATTTCCGGGACAAGGACCAGCACAGTTTTCCCCAAGTCGAGTGCCCGCTGAGCCGCTTGCAGATAGACTTCCGTTTTCCCAGAGCCGGTCACACCCAGCAGCAGAATCGGCTTGGAAGTCTCAGGCCGCGCGACCGCCATGAGCACGGCCTCCAGCGCGGTGGCTTGGCCGGGATTGAGAGTGAGCGGCTTGGACTCGAGGATTTCCTCGGTGTTATCGGCATCTGGCTCACGCCGGACCTCCTCCAGCACCAGCCGGAGCAGACCAGCTTTTTCCATCGACTTCAGCGCCGCCGTATTCCCCTCACCCAGCTCGACCACCGCCAGCCGCAAATTCGGCGCATGGGCTAACAGCGAGAGGATCGTAAACTGGCGCGGCGCGCGTTTCTCTAACTTCGCCAGCACCTCCGCATCCGGCGCGGCATCGAGCACCGCCACGCGCCGGGTCTTCGCGGAATTTTCCTCCGAGCGCACGCCCTCCGGCAGCACCGAGCGAATCACCGACTCGATGCTGGACCCATAGTAACGCGCGATCCAGTCGGCCGTCCGCAGCAAGACCGGAGTGATCAATGGCTCGGGATCGATCAGCGATTCTAACTCTCGCAGCGCGAAGTCTGCCTGCTCGCCCGCACCGATGGATAGCACCGTGCCCGTCGCCAATTTCCGCCGCAGCGGGATCCGGACTCGGCAGCCAGGCCGCACATCCAGACCTGCCGGAATCGCATAGTCGAAAACGAGCTCCGATGGTCCGTCGATCAATACTCGTGCATTCACTGCCGCACAGCCTGCCCACCCGGACCGCACGGGCCAAGATTCATTTGCACGCGCACAAATGTTCCGGTGAACACTTTTTACTTGCCGACCGACGCTCGATTTCACCATCGTATCTAAGAAATCAATGACCTAATCCGATGAAAGACGATGTTTCCGATTCTTCCCCCGCCGCCGAAAGACCCGCAGAATACGCGATTTATAAGCCCAACTCACGCGGCACCGGCGGCGTCATCCGTTTCGGCCTAAACAAGGCCAAGGGCGCGCTGTTTGTCGATGCAGCGAACCAGTCCGGCGACAAGCAGTTCGACTGGGAAAATAAAATTACCATGAAATGGGGCCTATCCGATCTCGGCACCGTGCTCGCCACGCTTCAGGGCCGCCTGCCGCAGGCGAAGCTCTTCCACCAGTCGGAAAGGGCGAACAGTGCCTTCGATCTTACCCACCAAGATGACCCCGATCGCGCCCCTTACCTCCTCAGCATTTCCCGCCAGAACTCTGCGGATAAAACGCTGCGGAAAATTACTCTCCCCCTGAGCCACGGCGAAGCCGCAGTGCTGGAAACAGCCCTCCGAACTGCGGTGATCCGATTGCTCAATTGGTGAGATTGCAAAAATTCCATCGGTCGGATTCCCCCGCAATCCGACCGATGGAATCCCCTTTCGCGTAGCTATTTTTAAACGGTCCGCCGTCGATTAGGGTATCACGATTTCCACAGGTGAAACCGCAGTGCCCGGATGCACCGGCGCAGTCGTCACCCCGCTCATACTCACTCGGTAAGTCCCCTTGAAACCGCGCCAAGTGACCTTACCCATGGCATCGCTGGTGACCGTTTCACGACTATGCCAGCGCTCACCAATCCAGTCCTCCCACACCCCGCCGATGGGTTTGCGGGTCCAATCCTTCTTCCACAGCGCCGCCTCAGGGATCCAGTGGCTGCCCTCCCAGAAACCCCACAACATAAATCCGTCGTATGCCGGGTGGCTGAAACAAGCCATCATGCTATCCCGCAAATAGTCTGCGGCCAAGGCCTCGTCGCCGTTAGTCACCACATCGAACTCCGTTACCACCTGCTTCGGAACCACTGCAGTGAAGCGGTGTGTCACCCGCAGCAAATCCTCCGGCGAGGGCAGAAAACTGCAGTGAAAGTGCGCCTGATTTCCAAGACCATCCACCCGCACGCCTTGACGTTTGAGTTTTTCCAACAACTCATAAGTCCCATCTTGTTGCCTTCCAGCGCGGAAAAGTTGGTCCTCATTGATGCACAGCGGTAGCTTCGTTAGCCGCCGAGCCTCGCGGAAAACGTCCATGCCGAGCGTGTCGAGCGGCGGTCCTTTTTGAGCGAATACTTCCGCTTCCTGCCACGCAATGGGGTGGTTGATCACATCCCACTCGGTCACCCGGTGACCGACGGTGGCAATCCGCTCCCTGACGCTTGCCATAAGATCAGATCGCAATTTTACCGGATCCGCCAAGCGATCCCGCGACCAACCATCGAGAGCTTCCTGCATCAGATAGTGGCCACGGACGGTGATCCCCTTCGCTTCAAGCCACGCGAAACTTTTCTCTAACTCCGCGCGACCTTGATCGTCGTGAGGAAATGAATCTGGCTTGAGATCATTCTCGAAAACCACTCGACTGAACGTCCGGTTAGCGATGTCACGGTAGCGATCACCGTCCCGATCCTCACGAATCAGCATCCCGCGAGTGACACAAGAACCGAACCCGAATTCGTGGCGGGCCAGCTCGACGACCACTGTCTTGTTAGCAAGCGGTTTACCATCCACTCCAACCAGTCGCACTGAGTAGTCCGCCTTTCTGATTTTCCCGATCCGCTCCAGCGCCGCCTTACGCCAAGCAGCATCTAACTCACGACCAAGGTAGGTTTCTACCGGCTGTGGCAGTGCGGCGAGATCAATGTTCGGTCCGTAGTTCATCACACTTACCTTCGCGATTTCCACCGTCTGCACCTGTTCTCCCAAGAAAATCACCACCTCACCCTTGCCCTCTGGCACATCGAGTTTGGCAACGAACGCTTGGTTAATCCGCTCCCACTCAGGTCCGATTTTCGCAGTGCCCGTCATGCCTACCATCGCATGGTCGGTCGTGGCTAACTGTACCTTAGCTGTGGCCTTGCCTTTTCCCGCACCACCGACACAGCGAGCCATGTAAGTGACCAGTAGCTTGTCGCCACTCTTCACCGTGCCCACGGAAAATGTGACAACCAGTTGCGCACTCCACGGCTGGTCCGGCCTAGCAGTCGCCACGGTGACCTTCATTGCTTCAGAAAATTCCTGCCCGCTCACCGATACTTTTACCGCGCTACCGTGGTCTCCGCCCGATGCACTGATCCCACTGAGAGGCGTCACTAGATCGACACCGCCCGCAGGAAATGGGACGGCAGCAGCACAAAACGGAAGGGATAAGATACAGGAAAAGAGGAGTGATCTCATCAATTTACGAATCGCATGGTGGGAAGTTGCGGAATGCGAGAGACAATTTTTTCCCATGAAAGCCTTCCGGTTTCTCAAATATTTCTAACGAGGAGGAATCACTTTCTGGTCGGCCTCCTCACGGTCGAGTTCCTCGGCCACGGCCCGATGATTATTCATTAGAGCCTTCTGGGCCGTGTTCATGGTTGAAAGAATCTCATAAGGATAGCCCCGGCCTTTCGCAGCACGCTCCAGCACACGGAGGCCGACCACCAAGTCTTGGACGTTTGATACCAATCCCCGGTCGCCCTTGTCTGCATGACGCAGAAGTCCATCCACTTGGACGCGGCATGTTTCGTAGGTCGTTCCAAACTGTGCGATTTGATCCGGCTCGAGTTCATAAACCGAGGTCTTCGCAATCCAGTCCATCGGCTCGATGGCCCGGCGGAGTTCTGCAACCAATACCGACCTGCGGACGATCGTGGGGCGGTTTCCCGCACTCTGAATACCGAGCATTTTCGCTGAGTAATGATACGGAGCCTCCTGTGAAATTTCTGCGAGACGCCGCCGGACAAATGGATTCGCAACATACTGGCCCAGCGGTTGTGCTGCGCCTTTCGTGCGGATTTCGTGAAATTGCTCAGAAACTTTTGCGAGGGTGGCCGCTGGATTCTTGGCAGTTAGTTCCAGTAGTTCTTTGAAATCTGCCGCGAGCAGCACTTCATATTCCATGAAGAATTGCGCGCGCTCCAGTGCCAGCATCGACGGCAGATAATCTGCTGCAGCCATTGGCAGCACTAAGCGTCCATCACTGCCGGAACCTAACGCTTGAAGTTGAGCCCAGAAATCTCTGGGTAGGCTGAACTTGCCGGCCGCGTCGATGTTGCCGATGATCGTAGCATCACCCACTTCCCGGCCGGTGACTGCGGCACTCGCCAGCACCGCCGAAGCAGCACTGATGGATTGACGCTTGTTTGAAAGGAGAGCTTCGTCTAACTCATCGGCACTGAGTGTGACTTGGAGGTCCTTCGGAAGCTTGCCGTGCTGGTTTTCCAGTAGCTTCAGGATCTGCGTGCTCAGGCCGGAAGATGCTCTGGCGGCTGCTGGAGAACCGACTGATAAGGCGAATGGACGACTTTCATCTTCACCCTCATCTTTTCTCACCGCAGACATCCGGAGGGCGGCAGTTGCTAGAACCCATCTTCCATTGTCAGAATCTGGGTCCATCTTCCAGATCGGCGTGACGACCGTCGCAGCGGCCAAGGGTGGTTCAGTCGGAGCCGACTCCACAGGTAGGATTTCGTCAGCAGGCGGGATTTTTTTTGTTTCGTAAGCAGCCAGTGGCGGGATCCAGCCAGCCCAAGCCCCTCGTTCGCCCGCGTCGCGAAGGGCACCTACTCGCGAATCCTTGGGATCGGAAAAAACGACCACATCCTTCAAACAGGCGGCTAACGCTTGCCCTTGGTTTCCAGCTTCCGCCGTTTCTAACCACTCGATGGATTTCCAGATCCACGCTCGACAGCTTTCGATTTCCCCCGCCTCCACTTCGCTGCCCCGCACCTGCTTTCCACTCACGAGATCTTCGATCAGGCTGCGTGCCTTGGTGTTTGCCGGATCAAGAGCTAAGGCCAAGGCAAGCATCTGCACTACCCCACGGCGCTCGGGCGCAGTTTCCGCATTCAGCCCTTCAGCTAGGGTCAATAGTCCCTGAGAAAGCCGACCCATCGCTCCTGCATCCAGCGGCACCCGGTCCCGGCGGAATGCCACCGGACCTTCCGCTGGAGCCGCGAATTCCCCCGCACATAGTTGCGCGGCGAGCCCCGCGAACAGCCCTGCAACCTTCAGCCCTTGGAGTTTTCCCTCAAACATTCCTCCCGAGGTAAAGCAACTCTCATGCCTTCCCACAAGCGAACATTGCGGTTCTTCCTCAGGTGCCACAACCTCCCTCCATGTCAGGTCACAAACCCAGTCTCGAAACCCGGGAAGAAGTCATGTTTTTCGATACCGACTGCGGGCAAGTCGTCCACAACATCGCCTACTTGCGGATGATTGAAACTTGTCGGACTCGCCTTGCAGCCAAGCTCGGCATGGACCTCCCCACCATGCTTGCCACCCGCGTCTTCCCCGTCGTCACCCGCACCGAGATCGACTACAAGCGTCCCGCCAAACTCGGCGACTGGATCACCCTCCGCGGGAGCCTTGGCGAGATTTCCCGCGCCCGCTTCTGGTGCCACTTCGAAATGATTCGTGAGTCAGATGGCGTTCTACTCGTCACCGCGCGGCAGTCACTCGCCCTTGTCCAGATGCCAGAGGGGAAACCCATGCGGTTGCCCGCCGCATGGGCCACGCAATGGGGATGATTTCCCCCGCCCACCCGATCAGCCGTCGGAATTGATGACGGGTGGCAGAAAAAGGGTACTGACGCATGAGTCGGAACAAGATCGTGCGCCCGTTCGAGGGATCGATCAAATTCTCAATTCCTGTTAAATACCACCAAGGCTGAATCTCTAAGCTACCAACTTGAGATACATCGGAGATCTTGGTTTTGATCCTTGGGTAAAAATCAAAGTGACGACAACTCCACTAACGGGAGCCAGCGTCAAACGTGGTGTCGAAGTTGTAGTTACGTAGAAACATCAAGAGCGGAGCAACTGGTGGGAATGACTGTGTCTCGACTTATTCGGCTTACAGAATTCTACTGCGGCCGCACTGATCGTCCTGACAGTTCGCGGAAACGGATTGCTTCATAGCGCTTCCGCTGCGCTCGATTAAGAAGAGCGCAAGCCATCGATAAAGTTAGCCAAGAGAGAACCCCTGCAATCGCGAGTAGCATCGCAAACTCTGGATAAATCGGGGTTCCGATTAGAACCACCATCCCGAACAATAGTGCAGTCAAAAGCTTGCGAATGATTCTTAGCTCCGAGGTAATCTCAGCGATATGATTCTCCGTGTGATTTTCAGATTGATTATTCATAAGATTCTTATGTTACCGGACGTCTTACGCGTCTGCTGCGAGATGAAAGCTTGAAAACCAAACGGGGATTTTATCGCTATCGGATGGAGCGTAGGGGTAGGATTTTTCATTCGAAAAAGATTAGCGGATGAAGAATCCGGCGGCTTCACCATTCTTTATCGATAGTTCTGCCAGCATGTCTGGAACGCCCTCCTTCTGAAACTCTATCTTCCAATAGTAGGTCTTTATGGTGCCTCGGTTTAAAACCCCCATGTATTCCCTCTTGAAGCCGTCCTTCATCAGCGGAGAGATCTGCCCTGAAACCTGCGCCAGCTTCTCTGCATTCATCGCAGTCTTCATCTTGTCGTCACAGACGGATTCAAACTTATCGAGTTCATTCTTCTGTGTCGCTTCGAGAAGAGTATCGAGGATCAGTGACTCATCTTTTGGTTCTTCCCCTGCGATGGTTCCCATTATGGCTGATACTAGAGTTAACAGTGCGAGTAATGTTGTTTTCATAGAGATGGTCTTGGGTTGATTTGCAACGTCTAGCTCATCCGCAGCGAGATGGAAGCCCGAAAACCAAACAAGGTGCTTGTCGCCGTCGGGTGAAGAGTCGTGTTATACCTTCTTTGTGTATCGGCATTTTGGGAATTCTGAGCAACCAAGGAACGTTGACCCAGCATTCACCCCCGACTTAGTCATACGCGTCACAAGTTCTGCTCCGCATCGCGGGCATTTGGTTGTCGAAGAGTGACGCTCTTGAAGCGACTTCATATGGCTCCGGTGGTTCAATAATCGATTATCTTTTAAAGAACGTATCGCCAGCATAATTCGATCAATCTCGGCGTCAGACAAGAGGACCTGTTGGTAGGATCTAATATGGCTGCTGAGTCCTGATCGAAGCACATTAGATGGCATCGGTGTCTTAAAAGTGCACTCGCCAATAAAGAACACGATGGAATGGAGAACCGTCGGATCGAGTTCAAAGTATTCTTCAACGCACTTGGTGTGACGGAAGTTCTGTCGGAGTGGATTCTGAAATGAAAACTTCTTTCCGTAGAGAGATTGAGTCCACCTAGGCTGGTCTTCTGATCCGAAAATCCATCCCTTAAAGTTCTTCGTCTCAATCACAAACAAACCAAATGGAGAAACCACAAGATGGTCGATCTGGGTTGTTCCATTGGACGTAGGGACAATCACGTCATGGAATCGGCGATAGACTTTTTTGTCGAGAAAGAGCCACATCCCAAACATAGTTATCTTCTCGCCTAACCATCCTCGCAGTCTGCTCATTTCTTTGGTGTAATTGTTTAATTAATTGGATGGGAAGGCTGGTAGGTATGGGCTTGTTTGGCGAGAATAATTCTAGCAAAGCGACTTTGCACTTTTGGTTTGCTGGGGAATATCGGTTTTGATCGATGATTTAGAAATTAGATCAGAGGACGGATTTTTGGTGTTTTTTGTAATGTTGTCCGCTGAGGAGTGGCGATCTGATTATCGTCCCTTTTGCCCAACCGCAGCGATGAAGGAGAATGGACATTGCTCGGGAAACCTTTCCTATTCCTCAGAAAATCGGCTTCTGGATCCTGTAAACGTCGCGCAATTCTAGTTAGGTAGGACCCTTTTTCGGTCATTGCTCATGGGTTGAGGGCGGTCGATTACCCTCCAAGGGTGGAAGATTACTCTTTTTCGGTCATTGCTTATGGATTGGGGGCAATCGTTTACCCTCCAAGGGTGAATGATGAGCCTTTTTCGGTCCTTGTACGTGGATTGAGGGTGATCGCTTACCCTCGAAGGGTCGAGGATGACCTTTTTTGGTAAACGGTTGCGGGGGCGGCGAGGGAGAGCAGGTCGAGCGGCGGATGATTTCAGTCGAATACGATGCGGAATCCTTGGTTCGGGAGCGAGGCAGTTTTGATCATGCTGCCGATGTCGAGGAGGTTATGGAAATGGCAGCAGTGGCTGGAGCACCACCACGAGCCGCCGCGACCGCAGATGCGGCGGGTGGACTCGGCGGTGGTCATCCATGGCGGGTGGCCTTCGCAGTATTCGAAAACATTGCCGATGACGTCGTAGAGGCCCCACGCATTCGGCGGGTAGCTGCGGACGGGCGCGGTGAGGATGAAGCCGTCTTCGCGGGTGTTCTTGAGGTGGCTGGTGCCGTTCCATGTGTTTGCGCGCTTGGGGAGGAAATTTTTCCCCCACGGATAGGCGGTTTTTGCACCGGCGCGGGCGGCAGTTTCCCATTCGTCGAGGGTGGGGAGCCGACCACCAGCCCACCGGCAATAGGCGCGTGCGTCCTCGCCGCAGATTTGGGTGACAGGGTGATCGGGGAGTTTCACGGCATCCGGGCCGCTGGGGCCGAAGGGATGTTTCCAATTTGCACCGTTCATCCGCTTCCATTCCCATTCGGCGCTGCCTTCGCCGCCGACGAGGCTCCAGCCATTTCGCTCGGCGCGGGTCTGATAATGGGTCGCTGCGACGAAGGCGGCAAACTGGGCGTTGGTCGTCTCGCAATCGGCGATGAAATAGCCGGGCGTCTTGAAGGTGTGGGGGCGATTCAGCGGGTGGTCCGAGGATCCGAGCGAATGGCTGCCTGCGGAAATGTGGACGAGTCGATGTCGATTCGGTCCGATTTTCGCCTCGGCGGCGGTGGCCAGCGCGAGGGCGAGTCCGAAGAGGCGGAGCCAGTTCATGGATGCTCGGTGATCCATTTCTCAGCTGCGGCCCGGATTTCGTCGCGGGATTCGCGAGTGTAGGGGATTTTCACCGAGGAGTAGCGGGCGCGGGGGAGGCGGGTGATGGGATCGATCTCGATTTCGAGGTGCTCCAGCTCCTTGGGGATCGGTTCGCTGGATTTAAACTTCGCGAGGTCGCCTTGTTTCGACTGGGTTTTTAGACCCTTGGCGTAAGCAGTCTCGATGGAGGTCTTTAAGTAGGCAGGATAGGATTTCTCCCGCATCAAGACGGCCATCAGCATGACGAGGTCGCGCTGGGCGACTCGGGCATTGAAGAGGTTGATTTTCCGATCGCGCTGTGTTTCGTCCGCCGTTTCGTCGTAGGGGCCTTCTTGGTGGACTGACCAGCCGGCCACGGTGGGTGGTGCAGCCTTCGAATCGTCCTTCGCCTTGGCGATTCCCTTCACGAGTTTCTGCTCGACGAGGAGGAGTTCTGGCAGCGTCTCGATGGCGTGGAGCTGGCGGATCAATCTCAGTAGCAGCGGGTTGAGCGAGGCTGGATCGCAGCCGAAGGCGTCGCCATCCATGTTCTCCTCGGGCTGGGGATCTTCCTGAGGCGGTGCGATTTTTCGAGAAAAGTCGATCGTTTGCAAACGAGTGCGGATGGCCTTCACCAGCGGTTCTCGGTTTTTGTCAATTTGGGTTTGGTTCGCTTTCGAAAATCCTGCCCCCTCGAAGTCCGAGATCACGAATGCCTGATACGGAATGTCTTCTGGCATCGACATCACGTCGCAAACCTGTGAGTAGGACCCTGGATATAAAATCAACTTGTCGAGGAGCGCCTCTTGGCCAGCGGATGGCTGTATCGAGAGTGGCAGGACAAGGACGATCATTTTAGCGAAATTCCCAAGTTTCATGGATGGCTACCGAAGTTATTTGGTCACCAGAGTCAAGGCGGGAATGGCCTTCTCGAACCGCATAAACTCGTGGATTCCTCGCAAATCCCGGATTCCTGAGAAAAAAATCTTGCGCAGGTAGGAGTGCCGTGGTGTTCTCCCGCCCCGCTCACAAGGGCGGGTCAACTTTTATTCCCATCCGGCCATGGCCTACGCAGTGATCAAAACCGGCGGTAAACAATACCGCATCCAAGAAGGCGACAAATTCGACGTCGAGAAGCTCGATGTCGAAGTCGATTCAGAAATCAAGTTTGACGTCTTGCTCGTCGGCGAAGGTGAGTCCGTGAAAATCGGTGCGCCACTTGTCGCGGGTGCCTCGGTGACTGCCAAGGTGATCAATCAATATCGTGGACCCAAGGGCGTCGCCTTCAAGTTCAAGCGCCGCAAGGGTTTCCACAAAACCAAGGGCTTCCGCCGCAGCCTGACCACGCTGGAGATCACTTCGATCGCAGGCTAATTTCACCCCACTTACTTACCTACTTTTATGGCCCATAAAAAAGGACAAGGCTCCGTCAAGAACGGTCGCGACTCCCGCAGCAAGCGCCTCGGCGTGAAAAAGTTCGGCAGCCAAGCCGTGATCGCCGGGAACATCATCATCCGCCAGCGTGGCACCAAGGTCCATCCAGGTCTCGGTGTCGGTTGTGGCCGGGATCACACGCTTTTCGCTCTCGTCGATGGCCGGGTGTTCTTCGACAAGGACGGACGCCGCGTGAATGTGGTGGCACCTGCTGCTCTCGCCGCTGCCAACTGAGATTTTTAGATTCAATGAAAAGGCCGCTTCCTGTGAGGAAGCGGCCTTTTTTGTGATCTAGCTTTTTTTCAGAACGCGTTCGGCTGGATCGTCCTTCCACATGAAGAGTGCCTTGAGGATGTCCTTGAAATCAGCACGCAATTCGTGGGCTTCGCGGTGGATTTGGAGGGCTGCGCGCTGCACTTCGTCGAGGTCCGCGTTCGGTGAATCCGTGGTTGTTTCGGGGAGTTCTTCATCCAGCTCGCTCAGGAAATTTCCGGCCTCGCGGTGGATACGCTCGAGGTGATCGCAGAGCCGGGGAATTTCACTGAGGAGTTCCGCAGCATCCGCCTCAAGCGGGGTGCCGTGGGCTTTTTCGCTGAGCCGAATGGCCAAGGTGCGGACCTTGGAACTGAGTGCGATCCATTCGGCGGAGTGATCGGGCTTGGCTTTTTCGAGATTCGTTTGCATCCGTAATTCGTAACCTAAAAGTGCGCGGATGCAATGTGGCAATCATTGACCGTTCCGAGCTTTCATGAGGAATCGGTCGTTTGTAGCTTGGCGGCAGATGAAGTTCTGCTGGCTGTTATTTTGTCTGTTATTCACCGCAGTGGTCGGCTCGACGGGCTGCCGCCGGAATCGTGTTCGGGAGACACCTCAAGCGGTGCCGATCCGCGAAGACAGGACGCTGGAGTTGAGGCTGCTGAGTTTCAACGTGCGTTATGAAAATGCGGGTGATCGGGATGCACGGGCGTGGCGGCAGCGGGTGGTAGGGGCAGTGAAAATGATCCGCCGTGAGCAGCCGGATATCTTCGGAGTGCAGGAAGCGCTCCACGGGCAAGTGGCGGATTTGTGGGCTTCACTGCCAGAATATGAGTTTTCCGGAGTGGGTCGGGATGATGGCAAACAGGCGGGAGAATATTCGGGGATTTTCTACCAGCGGGATCGTTTTCAGCCGGATGAAACGGATGGTGGGACGTTCTGGCTCTCTGACACGCCGGAGCTGGTGGGTTCGAAAAGCTGGGGAAATGAGATTCCGCGGGTGGCCGCTTGGCTGCGCCTGATCGACAGCGCGACTGGCCGTGGATTCTACGTTTTTAACACGCACTGGGATCACCGGAATCAACGATCACGCGAACGGGCCGCCCTGCTCATCGCACGGCGGATCGATGGCCGGAAGCACCCGAGCGAGCCAGTGGCGTTGATCGGCGACTTCAATGCGATGGAGTCGAATCCGGGGCTGATTTACCTGACCGGTAGGCGTGTTGTCCTCGCTGGTTCCGAGCAGACTTGGGCGGGTGGCCTGCTGGACACTTACCAAATGCTACATCCCACCGAGAAAAACCGTAGAACTCTGCACTTCTGGAGCGGTCGTCGCGATGGACTCAAGGTGGATCACATCTTGGTGAGCCGGGAGGCGAAGGTCGAGGCGGCGGAAGTGATCACCGAGGACCAGCCCGAAATTTCCGATCATTTCCCGGTGATTTCCCGAGTGCTTTTCCCACTCGCCCGTTGAGCACAGCGTCGGATTTAGATCAGCCCTTGTTCCCGAAGTTCTTCCTCTACGTCGTCGTAGGCCGGAGCGACGATGCCCGCATCGCGGATGCGCTGGATGTTCCGGCGGACGCCGAATTTACTGCGCGGGCCAGTCACCAAGCCGGTGACGCCACCGACGACGAATGGCAGTAGCGCCGCGACACCAAGGACGCCTAGGCCGATTCCCACTCCGCGTCGTGCTCCGGGGTGCATGAGATCTGCGAGTAAAAGTCCCGCAGCGGCACCCAAGAGCGCGGGTGCAGTCAGCGCGCTGTTTTCGATCCAAGCCGGATTCGTCGTTTCGTTATACTCATCTGCCATGGGTGAGGGTTATTTCTTTTCTCGCCTAACGACAACCCCGGAAAATGGAAATCTTGCGGTTTCCCGCTTCCCCAACCGCGCCATTTCCGAAAAGCTTCGCCCGCAATGCCTTCCCTCGAAAACACATACGCCCTCATTCTCGCCGGAGGTTCCGGGACCCGTTTCTGGCCGCTCAGCCGCAATTCGAAGCCCAAGCAATTACTCGATCTCTTCGGCACCGGCACGCTGCTGGAGCAGACGATCCGTCGGCTGGAGGGGCTGGTGCCTTTCGAAAATATCCTCATTCTCACCAACGAGCTGCAGTTGGACGCCGTCCGTGAAATCGCGACCATGCTGCCTGCGGAAAACCTCTTCGCCGAGCCTGCGAAACGCGACACCGCACCGGCCGTGGCCCTCGGCATCGGCCTGGTCGCCGCGAGAAATCCAAACGCGGTGATGATGGTGCTGCCTTCCGACCAGCTCATCCAAGACATCCCAGCCTTCCAATCCGTCATGCGCGATGCACTCGCAACGGCGGAAAAATCCGACGGCCTCGTCACCCTCGGCATCCGTCCGACATGGGCCTGCCCGTCCTACGGCTACATCGAACGCGGAGAATTGGCGCAAATTTCCAGCCTTGAGTGCTCAAATCCACCGGTCGAGGTGAATCGCTTCCGCGAAAAGCCGAGTGCGGAAGTCGCCGAGCAATTCCTCGCCGAAGGGAATTTCACTTGGAATGCCGGGATGTTCGTTTGGGCGATCCCCACGGTGGTTCAGCAGCTTTCGAAGCATACACCTGAGCTGGCCAACTTCATCTCCACCCTCCGCAGTGCGCCAGATCTCGCCGCCACCGTAGCCACAGAATTTCCAAAACTCACGCCGACTTCCATCGACTACGCACTCATGGAAAGCGCCGACCGTGTGCTGAACATCGAGGCCACATTTGATTGGGACGACGTCGGTTCATGGATTTCCATCGCCAAATATCTTGAAAAATTCGGCAACGAAAACCGTGCGAACGAGACTATCACCGAGATCGACTCGCAGAATAACATCGTCTTCAACGCCCGCCCCGGCACCCGCATCGCCCTGCTCGGCGTGGACGATCTGATCATCGTCCAAACGGGCGACGCGCTGCTCATCGCCAATCGCCATCAAGCGGATGCGATCAAGAAGCTCTCCGATTTACTGCCGAAGGAACTGTTGTGAGGAAATCGAAAATCGTTGAGCTCTAGCATCCCATCTTCGCCGCACCCTGCGCTCGGCATCGATCACGGCGACGCCCGCATCGGCATCGCTGCTACTGATGATTTCGGCATCCTCGCGCACCCGGTGGAGACCATCGACGTGAGCAAGGGCAGCACCGTCGAGCAGATCGCCCAGCTCGCCGAGATGCGAAAAATCCAGACCCTCGTCGTCGGGCTGCCGATCCGCATGGACGGCAGTGAGGGCACTTCTGCGGCGAAAGTCCGAGCCTTCGCCGGTCTGCTACACGAGCGCCTTCCTGCTCTCCCGCTCATCTTTGTGGATGAAACGCTGACCACTTCCACCGCCGCTGCGAAACTCCGCGAAGCAGGCCGCAACGCCAAAAAGCAAAAGGCTATCATCGACCAAGCCGCCGCCGTCGAAATTCTTAACCTCTGGATGAGCGAGCTTGCCTGATAGAACTCTCCATTGATGCGTCTAAAACTAACGATCGCTTACGACGGCCGCCCTTACAACGGCTGGCAGTCCCAAGCTTGCGGGAACACGGTGCAGGACCTGATCCACACCGCACTGGCGGAGGTGGCGAAGCAGCCGCTGCGGATTCACGGCTCCGGGCGGACGGATACCGGGGTCCACGCGCTGGCTCAGATCGCTCATTTCGATGCGCCATCGGAAATTTCGATGAACCCTTTTAACTGGGTCCCGGCGCTCAATTGCAAGCTGCCTGCCACGATCCGGATCATGGCTTGCGAGGAGGTAGCAGCGGATTTCCACAGCCGCTTTTCTGCGATTGGAAAAATCTATCACTTCGATCTTTGTACGGATCCTGTGTTGCCACCGCTCAAGGCAGGGCTGGCCTGGCACCTCCCGCGCCAGCTCGATGCCGACGTGCTGTGGGATGCGCTCGCTCTTTACATCGGCCGTCATGACTTCCACGGATTTGCCGCGTATCGGGGGAATGAAACGTCGGACATCGACTGGTGCCGGACCATCGAGTCGGTGGAGCTAACCACCTTGCAAGATGGCTATCAGATCAGCTACAAGGGCGATGGTTTTCTTTATAAAATGGTCCGACTCCTCACCGGTGGTGCCGTCCACGCCGCGCAAGGCCGAATTCGTTTGGGGGATCTCGCCGCGCTGCTCGATCAGCCTTCTGGCCTGCCACACGGGAAGTCGCCGCTGTGTGCGCCTTCAGATGGATTGTTTCTGGAACAGGTGATCTATGCCTGACGGATGCGGTGCGTGACGGAACTGTCACGGGTTCCAGACCATTTGTGACGTCTGGATATGTTGAGTTTCTCTGCGGTTTTAAATCACTCAGAGACTCATGAAAATCGACATCGTGACGGATACCTTCGCCCCAGATGTGAATGGGGTGGCGATGACCTTGGGCCGGCTAACGGAAGGAATGAAACTCCGGGGCCACCGGCTGCACGTCATCCACACCGGTGAGTTTGCCAAGCCTGGTGAGACCTGCTCGGCCTCGATTCCGCTCCCCGGCTATAAGGAGGTGCGGGTGGGTCTGCCGGAGCCATTTAAGCTGCGGACACGGTGGATGAAGAAGCGGCCGGATGCGATCTACGTGGCGACGGAGAGCCCGTTAGGAAAATCCGCGCTGAAGGCTGCGAACGCGCTCGGCATCCCGGTGGCCACTGGCTTTCACACAAATTTCCACCAATACATGGAGCAATACCGGATGGGCGGTCTGCAACCGGTGGCCATGGCCTACTTGCGGCGGTTTCACCAGCGCGCGGATTGCACGCTCACCCCGTCCCAAGAAGTGGTGGACAAGCTGGTGGCCGAGGGATTTCACAACGTCTATCTGCTGGGCCGTGGCGTGGATACGGAACTCTATCATCCTGAGAAACGTTGCGAAGCGCTCCGCGCAAAATGGGCGGCAAGTCCCGGAGCACCCGTCGCGGTGATGGTCGGGCGGGTGGCTGCGGAGAAGAACTTCGATCTAGCAATCAAAGCCTTCGAGCAAATGCGCCAAGCCGTGCCGGACATGCGGTGCGTGGTGGTGGGAGACGGCCCGCTGCGCGAAAAATTAGCAGAGAAACACCCGTGGGTAAGCTTCACCGGTGTGCAACTCGGAGAGGACTTGGCGAAGCACTACGCCTCGGCGGATGTGCTGCTTTTCCCCAGTGAAACGGAAACCTTTGGGAACGTCCTGCTAGAGGCCATGGCCAGTGGCTTGGCGACGGTGAGCTACGATTACGCCGCCGCTGCGCTGCATATTCGGGAGGAAGAAAATGGACTCAAGGCATCCAAGGGCGATGCTGGCGGATTTATTAAAAACGCAGTCGCCGCCCTATCATTCCGTCCCAATCACCCGCTGCGAGTCGCAGCTCGCGAAACGGCGGAGACACTCGGCTGGGACCAAGTGGTGGGTGAATTTGAGTTTCGTCTGAGTGAAATCGCAGGAATCAAGCCTGCCAAGGCCCCCGTCCCGCAGAAGCTCGACAAGCGACCGAAGTATGAATGCCGGACCGTCATCCTATCAGACATTCACTTAGGCACGCCGGACAGCAAGGCAGACGAGGTCGTGGATTTCCTCAAGCACCTCCGCTGCGAAAAGCTGATCCTCAATGGCGACATCATTGATGGCTGGGCACTACGCCGTGGCGGAAAATGGAGTAACCGCCACAGCCGCTTCATCCGTAAGGTGCTTAAAATGACCGAGCGAGACGAGACCGAGGTCATCTATCTAAGGGGAAATCACGACGAAATCCTCGAGCGCTTCCTCCCGCTTTCCTTCGGGAAAATCAAATTTACCAAGGAGCACATCCACCGCACAGCCGCCGGAAAACGTTACCTCGTGGTCCATGGCGACGGCTTTGATAGTGTCTCGACGAACCACAAGTGGATCGCCTCACTCGGCGCGGTGGGCTATGATTTCCTGCTTAAAGTGAATCGCTTCTACAACCTCTGGCGTTCATGGCGTGGCAAGGAATACTTCTCTCTCAGCAAGCGAGTGAAAGCCAAGGTCAAGTCAGCCGTTAGTTTCGTGGATCGGTATGAAATTCTACTTCAAGAGCTTGCCAGTCACCGGAAATGCGACGGCATCATCTGTGGCCACATCCACACTCCGGAAGATAAACACGTGGGACCGATCCACTATCTCAATTCTGGCGACTGGGTCGAGAGCCTCACCGCCATCATCGAGCATCACGATGGCAGGCTGGAACTCGTGCAATACGAAAAATTTCTCAACTCGCTGCGGGCAAATGCCACTCCACCCAGCCGAGATCACCCTGCCAACTGCGGTTTAATTGGCCGCTGAGATTACTGAGTTGCGAGGAATTTAAGAACATCCTCCGCCTGCTTCTCGGTGGAGGCGCTGGTGTCGCTCCAAACCAATTTCCCGTCCTTAAACAGGTAGGCTTGGCGTTTCGCGAAGCCCACGGTTTTCGGAACGCCGAAGGCATCCACGACCTTGCTGTCTGAGTCCGCGAGGAGGTCAAAAGGGAGTTTGTATTTTGCTTTAAACGCTTTCTGTGACTCCACCTTGTCCGTGCTGACGCCGAAAATTTTCACCTTCTGATCCGTCAGCGCTGCGTAGGAGTCACGAAGGCTACAGGCTTGTTTCGTGCAGCCGGGAGTGTCTGCTTTCGGGTAAAAATAAACGAGCGTGTAGCCGTGAGCTCCGGCCTCTGCCAGTTTGACCACCACGCCATCTTGGTTTTTCTGCTCGACCGCCGGTAGCGGTGCGCCGACCGCGATCGGCTCGGCGGCGGCATTCCCGGTGAAAATTGACGCGGAGACGGCGGCTAACATTTGAGTGATTCTTTTCATTTGGCAGGAAAATTACATCGGATCCGAATATGGCAACCGTGATTTATGAGCGGCCTTCCGCTGCGTTCGGCCACTCCACCGATCATCGCGCCGAAACTGTCCGCATTTCTCGTTTCACAGTCAGTTGCCTTTGAAATTCGAATCGTTTTCTGGCGCTGAGTTGGTGGATGGAGACTGGTTCCGGCGGTGCTTGGCGTTTGGGTTCCTTGGTGGATTCCGCTGGTTGATTTTTTGATCCATCGTTCGGATTTCCCTGCGTAGCGCACGGATTTGGCGGGATAGCTCATGGACTTCGTTTTCTTCCCGCTTGATGTCCGGCTCGACGAACATGCTGGCAACGAAACCGGTGAAAGTTCCGAACAGCCCGACCCCGGCGACCATGAGGACGGCAGCGACGATGCGGCCAGCGTCAGTCACCGGGTAACGGTCGCCATAGCCGACGGTGGTGATGGTGACGATGGACCACCAGAGCGCGTCGGAAGGTGTCTTGATGTTACGGTCTGGGCTAGCCTCTTCCAGATTGAGGATGGCCATCGAGCCACCCATGGCGAGGAGGCAGGAGAATGCAGCGACGGTGACGAATGTATTATGCGAGCGGTTCCTGAGCAGATACCGCATGAGGATTTTCACCGAGCGGAAGGCCCGGAGGATGCGGAAAATCCGGACAATGCGGAACACATTACCGCCACGAAACAGATTGAACGTGGGGATGCTTGAGAGGAAATCGATCCATCCCCAGCGCAGGAATTTCCACTTCGAGGGAGCGCGGTAGAGGCGGTGAAAGAAATCCCCGAGGAAGATGAGGCAGATGAAGGAATCGATCTGTTCGAGGAGCCCCGTCATCTCCGGTGAGATCTTGAACATCGACTCGACGAACAGGACAGCCAGCACGTAAATGGAAAGGACGACCATGAAGATCTGGAAGATCGTGGCGTTCTCCTTAATCTCGTCGCGTGTGGCGGCTTTCATCCGGGCGAGTAGCGGGGCTTGATGGCGAGTCGTTCGGGTTCGGGGATGATCTTGGAAATCAGTTGAACCGATTCGCCGTCCACCAGCCAAGACTGGTAGAGATCTGGAAGCGGGGTGGCGAGCGAGATTTTTCCGTAGCGCTGGAGGCGGTGCAGGACCACTCGCAGGAGCGCGAAGGCCATGCTGCCGAGCTCGTCGTCGCCTCGATTCCGGTGGACGCGCTTCACGAGGTCGGTCTGGGCGATGCGGGAAATCCTGCCGCTGTGGGCGAGATCGATGAGGTGGGCGATCTCCACGCCGTAGCCGGTGGGAAATGGCAGGGACTCCAGCGTCGCACGGCGGGCAGCATACTCGCCGGACAGCGGCTGGATGATGCAACAGAGCTCGGGGTAAAATAGCGAAATCAGTGGGCGGATGAGGATTTCCGAAACGCGACCGCCGCCGGTGGAGTGAGACTCGTCACCGTAGGCGAGAGGCCGCTCGTAGAAGGCCTTGATGTAGTCGAGCGAAGGGTCAGTGAGCAGCGGGCCGACCAGTCCGGTGATGAAACCGGGGTGGAAATTCGAGATATCCCCGTCGATGTAGCAGATGATTTCTCCGCTGGAAACGTGGAGGGCTTTCCAGAGATTTTCACCCTTGCCACGGTAGTCACCCGACCCGGGAAGGATTTCGGAGGCGAGATAGACACTGGCCCCGGCCGCCTCGGCGATCGTCCGAGTGGCGTCTTGCGAACCGGAGTCGATGACGAGGATTTCATCGACGAACCCGTGGCTGACCATGAGCTGCTCGCGGATGGTGGAAACGATTTCACCGATGGTCGCCGCCTCGTCGAGCGTGGGGATGCAGACGGAGACGCGTTGTCGGGTGGAGCGTTTGATTTCCGCCAGTTTTGAAAAATCGGCGAATTGGGCGTGGTGGAAACGTTGCATGAAGTCGGAGCGGCTCAGGCATCCAGCTTCACGCGTTCATAAAGTTCCGCCAGTGGCAGATCTGCCTCGATTTCTGGTAATGGAATCACGCCATCCAGCCCGGAGTAGTGTTCGAGGGCAAATCCACCTTGAGGCTTGCTGCGGAAGACCTGCACGGACGGCGAATCTGGCTCGATGAATAACAGGACTTTCAGCGTCGCGATGGTGAGATAGGCGTCCCGTTTTTCACAGAGATCCGTCCGGCGGGTGCTGTCGCTCAAGACCTCGACGATGACGACCGGGCGGTCTTGGAAATGGTCGGTGCCGGATTTCGTCTCGCAGACCACCATCGCATCCGGGTAGTAGAATCGCGTGTGGTCGGGGAAGTCGATGCGGACCTTCGTGTCGCTGTTAAAAGGTTCACAAGGCTTGCCACGGAGTTTTCCATACAAGAACCCGAAACAACTCCCAGCGATGCGGTTATGTTGGTTGGTCGCACCGGCCATGGCGTGCACGGTGCCGCCGAGGTATTCGTGCTTCACCTCACTGATTTCCTCACCAGCGCAGTAGTCCTCGATGGTGATGAAATCTGGTTTTTTTAACGCGGTCATGGCTGGAAATTAGCAGACTGCCGGAGCGATGGCAACGGGATCAAACGATCATGTCGCGCGTCACCCGATACTTGGCGGCACAGCGTGGGCACTGGATATTGATGAAATCTGATTCCTCGAATAGGTCGTCCAGCCGCTCGCGCCAACCGCCGAGAATCGGCAGGATTTTATCAAAGTTACAGCCGCAGTTGAACCGAAAGCGCCGGGTCTCCAGGACGCTGGTCTCCTCGGTTTCGAGGATCGCGGCCACTGCAACCTCATCGAGCGCTTCCAGCCATTCCAAGTCACAATCCGGCTGCGCAGCGATGAGGACGAAATTCTCGTCATCCAACCGAAACGCACGACCCGGGCGCTGCTCAGACTGCTCGTAGTATTGGGAAATCCACGCGATCGGGTCCTTGCCTTCGATTTCTAAAGTGGACATTCGCGGCTGGTTGGCCTCGGCGGTAGTCGTCTGGGCGTAGAAGAAATTCCGATCCGGCTCGCGGACATCCTCAGTGAAAACGCGGCCAGTGATCGACTCCTCAAGCGAACTCCCGGTGACAAATAGATTGATCCTAGGCGCTCGTAGATTCGCGGTCCAAGCGATCGTTTCCGCCCACGGCCGGGAGACGAGATGCAGAGTCAGCAAGGCGACCATGTCCTTGAGCATCTGGTCCAGCTCGGCGGGCGGGCGGACGCTGTGCTGCATCAGGTGCAAATAATAGTCCGTGTAAATCGACGTGAATCGCCCACGGACCAATAACGCATTCCGATGCCGGACGAAGATCGACTCGATGGTGGTAAATTCTGCGGCGGGATCTTCCATGGGACGCGCGCAGAAAAGCACACCGCCGGAAGGCACGCCATACCGAAACGCGACTCCGCCGACATTCGGTCATCGGTGCTTTTTGGGAGGCTATCGCAGCGATTTGCTGGGTTGACGGTGCAATTTGCATCGTCATCGGTGCTTTTTGGGAGGCTATCGCAGCAATTTGCTGGGTTGACGTCGCAATTTGCATCGTCATTGGTGCTTTTCGGGAAGCTATCGCAGCGATTTGCTGGGTTGACGGTGCAACTTGCATCGTCATTGGTGCTTTTTGGGAGGTTGGTGGTGCTTTTGAGGTTCCGAGCGCGGCTGGGGGGAAGATACAGACCAGACCGCCCTCGGCGGCATGGGCACTTGCTATGAGTGCTGGATGTTCACAGTTTTTCTGAGCGATGCCTATCCAAGCGAAATACGTTCACACGAATCTCACTGCGAGAGATTGGCGGAAGTTGGTAAATTTCTACCAAGACGTCTTCGGCTGCACTCCCAGACTGCCAGAACGCGACCTTGCCGGAGTGTGGCTCGACCGTCTGACCGCGCTTCCAGCCCCTCATCTGACCGGGATGCACCTTTCGCTGCCGGGGTATGAGTCAGATGGTCCTACATTGGAGATTTTCAGTTATGATCACCTGCTGGACCGCCCGATGCCGGTGGTCAATGAATGCGGCTTCGGCCACCTCGCATTCCTTGTCGGCGATGTCGCCGCCGCGCTGGATGCGGTTCTCAACGCGGGTGGCGGTGTGGTGGGCGAAATTTCCACCACCACCGTCACGGGAGTGGGGACTCTGACGGTGGTTTACGCGAGAGACCCGGAAGGAAACATCCTCGAATTGCAGAATTGGAGCTGAAAATCAACCGCAGCCCGGGTGCCATCGTCACGGCTTGCGACTCTACGCCCGCTAAGCATCAGTCTCCCGCCGGCCAAGTCCTTGGTAGAACCAAGCGAAGACGGCGAAACACAGCGCGATCACCCCGGCAAGGATGGACCAAAATTCCATCCAGCCCCGTCCATCCGCAGTGACCCAGTGATTTCGCAATCCCCCACAGATCATCGCCCCCAGCAGTGGGCCGAGTCCGCTGGTCACCAAGGCGAGCAGTCCTTGGGCCTGCCCTCTCATCCCCGGCTCCACCCGGCGGTCGAGGAAAACCTGCGCGGTGATGAAATAGAACGTGTAACACATCCCGTGCAGCATGATGCCGCCGATGTGCCAGCCGATCAGGCCGCTCGCCCCGGCATACGCGCTCATCCCGAACCGCACCACCGACAGACCCAGCGACCACAGCAGCACCGCCTTCACCCGGAACCTCAGCATCACCGAGCCCACCACCAACATCGCACCAATTTCGGTGAGCTGGGCCAGCGTCATCGTCGCCGTGGAATGCTGGTCCCCCAAGGCCTTCAACAGCTCGGGCGCATACATGTAAAATGCGGAAAGCGGGATCGAGTAAACCGCCGTCACCACGAAAAATACAAAGTGGTCACGATGTTTCATCAGTTGAAAAGCATCCAGTCCCAGACGGCTTTTCCATGAACCCGCCTTGCCCAGCGGTGGCGTGTGAGGCAGCGCGAAGGCCATGACCCCCGCCGCGAAACGCGCGATCCCCGAGGCGTAGCCCACGATGGGGCTGGTATCCGCCCGGAGCACATAGCTCGTGATCACCCCCGCCGCCATCCACCCCAAGGTCGCCCCTAGTCTCACCAGCGGAAAGGTCCGCTCACCCTCGTCCAGATGCGTCAGCGCGACGGTGGTGACCAGCCCCCATCCAGGCCCGGAAACCAGCGAATAACACCCCAGTAAGGTCACAAACCACCACGGATTCCACCCCGCGTGCAGCGAGCCAAACGCCGCCACCAACGCCACCGACCCCATCAATGAAGTCCAAGCAAACAGCCGATTCGCCGCCACCCGCTGGTCAGCCAGTGCCCCACCGATGAGTGGCGAAATCATCGCTACCAACGGCGGCACGATGAATACCAAGGCCACCCAACCACCCAGCCCTCGGGCTTTTAAAATATTCGTGAGCGCCGGCATCCAGAAGCCCGGCGTCATCCCTTGCAGGAAAAACACGATCCACAATCGCCGGAAGACCCGGCGAGATGGCGGGGAAATATCCTGCTCGCTCTGCACCGGAAGTGCCTAGACGGTGGTTTCCACAATCACCAGCCGGATATGTCGTTCCCATTCTCTTGAAGATTTCGCTTGCGACCGCTCGCTCGCTTTCGTTTGTTCCCCGGAACACTGTTCATAACCAATGCACAACGAACTGACCCACCGCCAGCAAGAGATTCTCGACTACCTCCGGAAATCCCAACGCCAGACCGGCCTCATGCCTTCCACGCGGGAAATTCAACACGCCTTCGGCTTCGCCAGCCAGACCGCCGCCATGAGCCACTTGCGTGCCCTCGAGCGCAAGGGCGTGATCAACCGAATCCCCGGAAAAGCCCGTGCCGTCATTTTTCCAGACGAGCTAGATCGTGGTGAAATCATCGACATCCCCATCATGGGCAACATCGCGGCGGGCATGGCGCAGGACGTGGATCAAGATCGCCAAGGCTGTATTTCCATCGACATCGCCGCACTAGGCATCCCCCGCCACGCCCGCACTTTCGCACTCAAGGTCCGTGGGGATTCGATGATCGACGCTCACATTTGCAGTGGCGACACCGTCATCCTCGAGTTCCGCGAGCCACGGAAGGGCGACATCGTCGCCGCACTCATCGATGGAGAAACCACTCTCAAACGCTATCTCGTGGAAAAAGGCCGCCCATTCTTACGGGCCGAAAACGCGGATTTCCCGGATTTGATCCCCGCGCAAGAGCTGATCATCCAAGGCGTGCTCATCGCATTACTCCGGCAGGCCGCTTAACAGGGCGGAAGATTCCGGCAGGATGTTTAACTCGGCCTGCGTGCGACCTGCTGCCGCAGTCCAAGAATCACCGGAGCCATGGACGGCAAGGGAGTGCGCCCACCATTCATGATCTCTGGCGGAATGGTTAGCTTTTCTGAAGTATTGACGCTTGAGCTGCGGTTGAACAACCTTTCTCCCGATCTGAATCCGAAATGGAAAACTCCGTCATCTCCTTTCCATGTCCGGTTTGCGCCATCAAGCTGACCGTCCCCGCCCATTTGGCAGGCGTCACTGGCCCATGTCCTTCCTGTCGCAATCAAATCCAAGCCCCACAGACGCCTCAGACGCTCCAGCTCATCCCACTGCCAACTCCCACCACGCCACTTCCGCAGGTGGAGCCACCCTCCGCAGTACTCCCTGATTCAGGCCCCACTTCTACGCCCCAAGTGCCGCCACCGGCTCAAGTTTTAGCGGCGGACATGGCTCCCAAATTACCAGTCCGAAACCCGCAACCCAAGCCGTTACCGACCGGCACTAACCATGGCAAGCGAGCGACCACCCCACCGCCAGAGTCGCCGAAAATCGGCGTGAACGAGGCCGAGGATAGTACCAACGTTCCTAACCGTGCACCACAAAGAAGTAGCCTCTTCCGGGTGTTATTCGTATTACTCTACATCGCCGCCCTCGTAACAATCGGCTCGGGAGTGGTCTCCTTTCTCAAGGATCGGGACGAACGAGCACGAGTGAAAAACTCCATGCCAAAAGTCCCGGTGAAAACCCTTTCCCCGAAGAGCATCACCCCGCAAGAGCCAACCGACACTGAAAATCCGCCGGAGCCTCCCCTCCCCGCACTGCCAGATCCTGTGCCGGAACCGCCAAAGATCACAGAGCCGCCACCGAGTGTGCCGGACGAGCCAGCACCAGCGCCACCGACTCCGAGCCAAGCGGCGACGGAAGTTTTAAAAAAATTTCTCGCCGCAGAAACTCTTGCCGAGCGGTTGACACTGGTGGCGACGCAGACCCCCGAGCCTGCCCTCGCAAAATCTTGCCTCGCCGGACCACTGCCAAGAGCGAAAGAGATCTTCATCGAGGCCATTCAGAACAACGCAGCCAAACAGGTTGTGGATTTCTATCATCATGTGACGTTCGACACCGAGGACCCAAGCCAGCAGGCTCAGACCATTCTCGTTCAAAAGCGCGGAGACGCCGACCCCAAGGTGGTGGTGGATCCTTTTCTGGATTCCTACGGCGGACGTCTCGCCGCATACGCCAAGACGCCTTCCGACTCATCCGGGACGTTTCAAGTGACCATCCTGCCACTCGCGGCTTGCAACGATGAGACAGTGCCGAATCGTCAGAAAAAACTCACTCTGAAGTTACTTGCCCAAGACGATGCGAAGGAAATCGCCCTCGCCTTCATCAACAAGAAATCAAAAATCGCCCGAATGCTCGAAGACGGCACCTACAGCCTCAGTTATGGCAAGGCGAGGGCGTGTACCGTGGTCCTGCGTTGGAATACGGAAGAACGCCCTACGACTCCTTTCTTGGAAGTTGTCGATCTCAAGACCTTGGATTGGAGCCCTTAACCCGGCCCGCCTCGCTCAACGCCCGCCACCCGCCACGCAGAACTGAGACGTCCGCGCCCATCTGTAATGCCCGGATCCGCTCAGCAACTTGGTGGCTGATGCCGCAATTTTCATCTCCGCAATACACGATAACCCGCGGAGTTTCCATGAGGTGCATGGCGATGTCCGCTTCAAATGCCTGCATGTCCTCCGCCGGATCGAGATTCCAGAGCAGGGAACCCGGAACGCCCGTTTTCTCCCAATCTTTCCTCAAGCGAGCATCGACCCACAAAACTTTCGCCTCGGGGGAAATCTGCTCCAGACAAACTTCGCCCGCTTTCAAGGTGGCGGGATTACAGGCTAATTTCCGCTGGGGTGGTCCTTTGACCCAGAAGGTTCCACCCGCAGCCGCAAGCGAAATGAAGGCGATTGCTGCGAGTTGACCGAGCGCTTTCATGGTTTCGCAGCCGCATCGGCAGGCGACGACTTGCGTAACACGGCGAAGGCCTGCTGGATCCGGTGTTTCGGAATCGCGCAGTCGGTCTCGATCCGAATGACGCTCATGCCGGGCGTGTTAATTTCCAAGGGGGTGACGATGAGGTCATATTTTTTGCCCTTCTCGATCGTCTTGAGCTCGTGGCTGAACGCTTGGGATGATGCGGTGATGCCAGTCACGTGAATGGTGTGACCTTCCGCCATGACGATGTGGATGACTTGGGGGTCCGTTTTTCCACCGATTTCCCACTGTAAGGTTTTTTTCCCAGGCTCAGACTCCACGGCCACGATCACGGGGATGTGGACCCGGACAGTCAGCTTGAGGGTCGGCGAGTTATCTGGCGCATTGTCTAACCAGAGCGCCACCATTTTATCCACTGTGCCGGAGAAATTTCCCATTTCGAAGGTGGTGCGGATCAGGCCAGACTCGCCCGGCGCATATTGGAGCTTCCCTTCGGAAACCTGCACCTTCAGGCATGAGCAACCCGGATCGCTTTTCGAAATGGTCACTGGCTTGTCGCCTTTGTTCGTGAATTTAAAATCGGCAGTGACCGTAGTGGCATCCGCTGGGGCGGTGACCTCGGTGACCATTTGCTCGAATTCCAGCCCAGCTGCCTGCGTGAAAGCGGCGAGTATCAGCCACATGGCGGTGATCAATTTCATAAGAGGACTATGAGCCGGGTTTGTCCGCAGGCGCAAGGGCCACGGCGATAATCAAGCGGCCACCGCGCCAATCAGGCCCAAGCACGAAAAGCGGCCGTTTGCCTTCGAGACGGGCGTCGGTTTTGAGCACCTTCTTGCGGCTGAGCCAGAGTTCCAGATCGAGGCCGGTCGCCTCCGCCGTCGGCCGACTCCGAGCCTCGAAGCGGACCATCACTTCGTCTGAAGGCTTCAGGGGCACTGCCCAGTTTTCGTAACTCCGCAGCAACGGCTTCACATCTTGCCCAAGAAAGCGGTAGTGCTTGAATCTCAAGCGCTCTTCGTCGCGAAGGCGCTTTTCCGTTTCCTTGCCGACGGAGGAAAGTTTCGCTCCGGCGATTTTCGGGTCGCCATCCGTCGCATAATAAACCGTCACACTCACCCGGCCCATATTCGCCAAACCAGGATCGTCCTGAGCGTGAGTGGCGTGGGTAAGAACCAAAAGTCCTACAGTGATCACCGCTAGAATCCATGGGTGAAGCCGCATCATGGTCCGGTGGGAATGGTCAGTTGGGCGTCGATTTCCGCCGTAGAATCGATCTCTCGATCCATCGGCACTGAGGCGGTTTCAGAAAAATCCGTGGTATCTGGAATGGCGGTCACTCCACTGAGGACGATGACGGTGGCAGATGCCTTGGAGCTGGCAAACCACTCGGCGTTCACCCCATTTTCTGGAGTATAGACCACTGGCTCGACCGGGATGGCGCGGGGGGCATTCGCCACATCGTATGCCGACACGGTTTGGGACGTTTTTCCGACGTAGAAAGCAAGCACCATGCCCGCACATCCGGCCAGCGGCATGAACCATGAAGCCCACGAAAATGGCTTTTTAGTGACCGTCTCCGCAATCGGAGCCTCCGCCCGGATCGCTTGCAGGATGCGGCGATTAAAAAAATCTGGATACGGCGGCTCCTCGGACGCTGGCATCACTTGGATCACAGTCGCCCGCCACTTACGAATCTCGTTGCGAGCCGCGACTTGACTTGGCTGGTGGATCGCCCATGCCTCGACGACCGCGAGTTCGCTGCCGGTCAATTCATCGTCCAGCCACAGGGCCAGCGTTGTTTCATCGGGATTCGTATTCATCTTTTAGCAAGGCTTGGAGTTTCTGACGCGCGTAGAAAAGCCGACTCATGACCGTTCCGAGGGTGCTCGACATCGCATCGGCGATTTCCTTATATGACAGCCCTTGGACGTCTTTCAAGATCACGACCTCGCGGTGTTCGGCAGAGAGCTTGCCCAGAGCGATTTGGATTTTCGCCCGCAGCTCGCCGTGGGCCATCGACGCGTCCGGTAATTCGCCGCCGTAAGGTGTGGTGAATGAGGCAGGGTCGATCCGTTCGCGCTCGAAGATCTCGTCGTTGAGTTCACCCGCACTCTCGATTTTCCGTTTCCGCACCCAATCGTAAACGGAGTTATGGGCGATCCGGTAAAGCCAGGTGGAAAATTTTGCCTTGGCCTCGAACCGCGGCAAGGCACGCCACGCCTTGATGAAGACCTCTTGCGAGAGGTCCCAAGCATCAGCTTCTTGGTGAATCATGTTCCGAATCATGGCAAATATCCTTCCCCGGTGCCGAGTCACCAGCGCGTCGTAGGCACTCATGTCCCCTTGCTGCGCCAGCGCTACGAGCCGGAAATCGTCGTCTGGATCCAACAGGGTGGCATCCAGATCGGCGGAACCGACAGGCTCCTGCGCGGACTTGGACGGATCACCTAGGCTATTATTCATCGTTCGTGGAAAAAATCCGTATCTATCTGCGGTCAAATAGCGTGTCGCAAAGCCTGTCCGCCATCGCCCAATCACGCAACACGGAACTCGTAAATGTCGCTGCCAGAGGAAACTAAATCGCCGCCAGCACCTCGCTGAAGACGGTGAGTGTGTCATCCAGATCCGCCTCGGTATGGGCCAGCGAAATGAAGCCGGTCTCGTACGGCGACGGTGCGAGGTAGATGCCCTTGTCGAGGCAGCCCCAGAAGAATTTCTTAAAGAACTCCATGTCCTGCTTCATCACGTCTTTCACATTCACGATCTCGCGATCGGTGAAAAACAGGCAGAACATCGACCCCACGCGGTTCAGCCGGTGTGGTACGCCTTTTTCTGCGAGAAGCTGGCGCAAACCTTTTTCAAAATGCGCGCCGAGCTGCTCCAACCGACCGAAACCCGAGCGATTATCCAGTTCCCGCAGCTGCGCCAGACCGGCGGCCATCGCCAGTGGATTCCCGCTCAGGGTCCCAGCCTGATAAACCGGGCCAATCGGCGCGAGCATATCCATCACCTCCGCCCGGCCACCGAAGGCACCCACTGGCAATCCACCGCCGATGACCTTGCCGAAACAACTCAAGTCCGGCGTCAAATTTTCCAGCCCCTGCACCCCATCTTTCCCTAGCCGGAAGCCGGTCATCACCTCGTCGAAAATCAGCAACGCCCCGTATTTCTTGGTGATCGAGGACAACAGATCAAGGTAGCCAGCCTTCGGGAAAATCAGCCCCGCATTCGCCGGATACGACTCCACGATGATTGCCGCGATCTCCTCGCCACGCGCGGCGAACAGCGTTTCCAGCGCCTCCGGATCATTATACGGAAGCACTAAGGTCTTCTCCGCGAACGCCTTAGGAACTCCCGCAGAATCCGGCTCACCATTCGTCAGCGCCCCAGAACCCGCCGCGACTAGCAGCGAATCGCTGTGGCCGTGGTAACAGCCGTCGAATTTGACGATGTAATCCCGCTTGGTAAATCCACGCGCCAACCGGATCGCCGACATCGTAGCCTCCGTCCCCGAGCTGCACATCCGGACTTTTTTCACCGATGGCACCCAGTCGCAAATTGTCCGTGCCATCTCGACCTCGAACATATTGGGAATCCCGAAAGAAATCCCGCTCTTCGCCACCTCGTGGATCGTATTCGTAATGACCACTGGCGCGTGGCCGAGGATGTTAGGCCCCCACGAGCCGATGTAGTCGATGTAGTGCTTGCCATCGATGTCCTCGATCCTGCTGCCCGCCGCCCGCCGGACGATGAACGGCTCACCACCAACATTTCGGAACGCCCGCACCGGAGAATTCACCCCACCGGGGATGAGTTCCTTGGCGACGGCGAATATTTTTTGCGACAGCGGACCTTGCGAAATCATGGCCGGAGCTTGAATCAGGATTCGCCCGCGTCCAATCGCGAAGATGCCGTTTAGCGGATTTCGCTCGCGCCGAAATACGGGACGAGCACTTCCGGGATGCGGATCGAGCCGTCCGGCTGCTGGTATTGTTCGAGCAGCGCGACGTAGAGCCGCGGCAGCGCGGTGCCGGAGCCGTTGAGCGTGTGGGGAAAACGGTTTTTTCCCTCGCCATCTTTGAACCGCAGCCGCATCCGCCGGGCTTGGTAATCGCCGAAGCACGAGCAGCTCGAGACCTCAAGATACTTGCCATGGCCGGGTGCCCAGACCTCGATGTCATAAGTTTTCGCCGAGGAAAACCCGATGTCGCCGGTGCATAGCTCGATGGTGCGGTAGTGGAGGCCGAGCTTTTGGAGAATGGACTCGGCGTGGCTGGTGAGCTGTTCAAGAACCTCGAAGCCGTGGTCGGGATGGACGATCTGGACCAGCTCGACTTTATCAAACTGATGGGTGCGGATGATGCCCTTGTTGTCGCGTCCAGCCGAGCCTGCCTCGCGGCGGAAACACGGGGTGAAAGCGACCATTTTCACCGGTAGATCGCTTTCTGAAAGCAGAGTATCGCGGTACAGATTCGTCACTGGGACCTCGGCGGTGGGCGCGAGAAACAGGCTGTTCACCCCATTTTCATCCGCGTACGTGCCATACATATCATCCTCGAACTTAGGGAGTTGGCCGGTGCCTTCCATACACTCGCGCTTGACGAGGTGCGGGACGTTTACCTCCTCGTAACCATTCGCTGCTTGGGTATCCAACAGGAAATTGATCAGCGCGCGTTCGAGTTTCGCACCGCGTCCCCGGTAAACGACGAAACCGGAGCCAGCGGTACGGATGCCGTCGTCCCAGTTGATCAGACCGTGCTTGAGGGCCAGCTCGACATGGTCCTTAGGCTCGGCGATTTCCGGCGGGCTTCCCCAAATACGGACGACGGGGTTTGCCGTCTCGTCGCTACCCACCGGGCAGGCCTCGTGGGTGAGATTCGGGAGATTCAGCAGCAACTCATTCTGCCGAGCCGTCGCGATTTCCGCCTCGACATCCAGCGCGGTGATTTGCTCGTTGATGCCACGAACCTCTGCCTCGATGGCGGAGGTGTCCTCGCCCTTGGCCTTGAGGATACCGATGTTTTTGGAAATCGTTTTACGCGAACTTTGGAGTTGTTGCTTCGACGTTTCCGCAGCGCGGCGGGATTCGTCGCAGGCGAGCACGTCGTTGACGAGCTTCCAGTGGTCACCGCCGCGAGCTTTGAGGCGATCTTGAACGGCGGTGGGGTTTTCGCGGATGACGCGGATATCGAGCATGGCGGCATGACTCTCACGGGCGATGGGGTGGAGAATCAACGCGAATTTTCAGCGAATACACGATGTCACTCGGTGGGCGTCCCCTCGACCTTGCGGAAATGAACTTCACCCAGTTCGCAGACGAGAAAGTGGTGGGATTTCTGGACTTACCTGCCGGCCGAGCGTGCCGCCTTGACCGCTTTAAAAAAGCAGGCAAGACAGCACCGTCATCAGCGATCATCGTATCGGCGATCCACTCAGACGCACTTCGGGGGCCAAGCTTGCGGAGAGTGACCTGAGTGTGAATGTTGGTAAATACGTAGGACCGCGTATTTTAGAAATCTCCCGGCGATTTTTTTCAAATCGACTTCAATCCCGGTTTCCGCTTTGCACAGGGCCGATGCAAGGACACGCGGAATCCGCCGAGGCGATGGAGAATCTAGGCCGCGAGGCCTCTGCCTTGGTGAAACCCGGCTCAGTCATCGCCCTCGTCGGCGGGCTAGGCGCGGGAAAAACCCACTGGACCAAGGGATTCGTGGCCGGTGTGGGATCCACGGCGGAGGTCACCAGCCCGACCTTTGGCCTTGTGCATGAATACTCGGGCGGCCGCTTGCCCGTTTTTCATTTGGATTTCTACCGGCTGGAATCCGCCGCAGAACTGATCGCCCTCGGCTGGGACGAATATTTAGAACAGGACGGCGTCGTCGTCGCCGAATGGGGAGATAAATTTCCGGAATTATTTCCCCCGGAAACGATCTGGCTTTCCTTCGTTGTAGAGTCAGATGGCAGCCGGATCATCCGCCGAGGAAACTCTTAGACACCGGTGGTCATCGCTTTCCCCACCAAGTTGTCTGCTCCCTGAATCAAATTACCAGCCGAGCGCATGAGCGCCCCCGGCAGCCCGCACGAGTTCAGCGAAAGCGTGATGGCGGCGAGGGTGATCAATTTCAAAAACCTATTCATCGCGCGGAATCATGGCCGCCTTGAAAGTGGAGTCAAGCCGCCGGTCCCACCTCGAAAAACAGCGTGAGTTCGTGGCGGTTATAAGTCAGGTGGGTTTTCGCGAACAACATAAGCCCGGCCGCCGCTGCCGTGGCGACCGCGTCTCGATAGAGTTCGTTCATTTCCGGGAACGAGGTCACGCCCGGGGTTTTCAGGGTGAAAATCACGAGACCACCGGGTTTAACATGGGCCGAAAGCCGGCTCACTTGGCGGATCGCCTCTCGGGCGTCGCCATTCATGTCGGATAAAATCGCCTCGTAGCGCATCCTTGCATTTGGCTTGAAGGCCGCCACATCGAGTAACGCAAAATTCAGATCCTTCTGCTTGTCCAGACGCGCATCCAGCGGTGCACGGTCGATCGCTGTCACCTTGTATCCCCTCCCCAGCAGCTCAGAAGTCATGCCTCCGGGGCTGGCTCCGAGTTCGAGCCAGTGGCTGCCTTTTTTGGGTAACTGCCGGTGCAGCAATAAATAGTGAAGCGCCTCGGCGATTTTTGCACCCGCACGGCTGATGGTGTCTGGCGAGGTCTGGCTGATATATTTCGTGCCACCCGGGTAGAATCCATTCGACTCCTGCGGGCTCTGCATACCGCAGAACAGACCTTCCTTGCCGACGAGGCAGAACAAGGTCGGTCGGCGGCTGTCCTGCGCTTCCACTTCCTTGAACGCAGCGACTTCTGCGGGGAAAAGCTGAAGTGTCCGTCCACGGAGATTGGAGGCGAGCGCCTTGTAATAGCGGCTGGTGGAACTGGGATCGAGCTGGCCGATGAAAATCGCTTGTGGGTCACGATTCCCAAATTTCCGGAACATCGCCTGCGCCGCTTTTTCGACGAAACCTTCCATTTTTTCCGGATTGCACGGCCATGTGTGATCGACCGGTAAATTCCACCTCAAGTAGCCCACAGCGTCGGACCGATGAATCGCAGCGGGATCTCGGGTGCGGATCAAATAATATTCACTACCCAACTTTTTGGAAATTTCCGCGCCGAGCACCGCGACGATTTCCGCAGAAAAATCCGCGAAGGTTTCAGAAATACGAAGGAGCCAAATCGCTGGCGAAGAATCGGGTGTCGGGGAATCCAAAGGACGGGGAACTTTCTAAAAGGAGAAATAACTGCCAGCAGAATCCGGTGCAATCCCTGTGTTCTTGTGCCGGGAGCGTGCTTGGGTCACGAAGGTTTGTATCGTTGAATCAACCCACCACTAAAAATCGGGCAATGACTTCAACCGCCTGCGACTGGACTTTCCAACTCGCTGCGGCTTAGCGGTGGGCAGCAGGCGGGACTGGCGGGCAGGGAGCCGTCGGTGAGCGGGGCCTCGAGCGAAGGATTAGGTTCGAGGGTTTCGAGGCCGAGCTTTTTGAGCAGTTCGAGGTCCTTGCGGGCTTCTGGATTGGAGGCGGTGAGAAGTTTGTCGCCGTAGAAGATCGAGTTGGCCCCAGCGAAAAAGCAGAGGGCTTGGGTTTCGTCGGAAAGGCGGGTGCGGCCTGCGGAAAGGCGGACCTTGGCGGCGGGGACAGCGATGCGGGCACAGGCAATCATGCGGACGAGGTCGAACGGATCGACTTGCGGGTTATTCGCCATCGGCGTGCCGGGCATGGGCATGAGCGAGTTGATCGGCACGCTCTCGGGTTGTGGATTGAAACTTGAAATGACTTCGAGCATCCGCAGGCGGTCGGTGATGGTCTCGCTGATGCCGAGGATGCCGCCGCAGCAGACAGACATGCCAGCGTCCTGCACATTTCGAATGGTTCGCAGCCGGTCCTCGTAGGTATGCGAGGTGACGATGTTCGGGTAGTGCTCGGGTGAGGTATCGAGGTTGTGATTGTAAGCCGTGACGCCGGCTTGCTTGAGGGTGACGGCTTCCGCAGGGCCGAGTTCGCCGAGGGTGACGCAGACTTCCATGCCGAGTGAGGAGACTTCCTTGACGATTTCCACGACTTGGTTGAAGCGCTCAGTCCCGCCCCTCACCCCGCGCCAAGCAGCTCCCATGCAGAAACGGGTGGAGCCATTTGCCCGGGCGGCACGGGCACTTTCCATGACGACTTCCTTGGAGAGCAGTCGCTGGCTTTGTAAATCCGTATCGTAGCGAGCGGATTGGGTGCAATAAGCGCAGTCCTCAGAGCAACCGCCGGTTTTGATGGAGAGCAGCGTGCAGAGCTGGATTTTCCCATCAGAAAAATTCGCTTCGTGGACTACCCGCGCACGCTTCAGAAGGTCGAAAAACGGCAGGGCGTGGAGTTCTTGGAGTTCGGCGAGAGTCATGGAGAAATGGGCTGAAGACACGAGTTTTTTTGGGGCGAATACCGCCGTGATCAGATATCGCTACGAAGTCTCACCTCACCCAACGGCCGTGGACGACAGGAAGCGTGCCTTGGCCGACTGGGATATAGGACGTGGGGCCGTTCGCTCCTTCGAGGGCGACGCCGGTGGCGCTTTTCCAGACTTTGCTCATGCTTTCACCGGTGTGGCAGCCCCAGCTCTTGCAATAAGCGGTGCGACTAAAGATGGAGGACTTGATACGCGGCAAATCTTTCTCGTGCAGCCATGCGGTGGAGGCACCGAGGATTTCATTACTGTAGTCGAACAAGAAGGCGTAGCGGTTCGAGTGGCCGAAGAAATCGAAGGTCTCGATGGACCCACGCGGGCGGGAATTCAGCTTTTGGATGAAATCTCCGGAACCACTGAACCAGATGAGCGAGGCCCGACGCTTGGCCGCCTGCTCGGCGATCCATGACGTGTAAGGCTGGCCGTCTTCCCGGGCTCGGTTCAAATAGCTTGGTTGATAGACCATCCAGACCAGCGGCGCGTCGGAGCCATAAGCCTTGCGGACTTCCGCCATGCGGAGGGTGGAGGCGCGGACGAAATTCGCCCACCAGCGGTCGTGCTGATCATCTGCCACTCGGAAATCTTCCCATTTCCTCATCGCCGGTCCACCCGTGACGATGACGTGGTCGGCATGACTCCAACTGCTGAGAAGGAGAAAGGTGAGGGCGATGATGCGGGTGAACATGAGGGTGAATGGATGAATGAATGCTTGGGACAGGATGTCCCAACTACCTAGGCTGCGCCGTTGCGGATGATTTCTAGGAAACTCTGCGGTTCGAGTGCAGCACCGCCGATGAGGGCCCCGTCGATGTCCGGGCAGGCCATGAGTTCGGCGGCGTTGTTGGGTTTCACACTGCCGCCGTATTGGATGCGGATCTTGGCGGCGGAGTCGGCGCCGTAGAGGTCGGCGATGACGGAACGGACGAAGGCGTGGGCATCTTGGGCTTGTTGCGAGGTGGCGGTGACGCCAGTGCCGATGGCCCAGACCGGTTCGTAGGCGATCACGGTTTCGCCGAGGTCCTTTTCGGAAACGCCATCGAGACCGCCAGTGATTTGGGTGCGGAGGACGGTTTCGAGGTGGCCGGCTTCGCGCTCGGCGAGGGTTTCGCCGATGCAGAAGATCGGCTTGAGATTGGCCTCACGGGCTTTTTTGATCTTGGCGTTGATCATTGCATCCGTCTCGCCGTAGATCGCCCGGCGCTCGCTGTGGCCGAGGATGACGTAGTGGACGAAAAACTCGCGGAGCATCAGCACGCTGATTTCTCCGGTGTAGGCCCCAGAATCGAACTGCGAACAATTCTGCGCGGCGATCTGGATGGCGTGGGCATTCTGGACGGCGGTCGCGGTGTGGAGCAGGTCCGCGAGTTTCGGCAGGGAAATGAACGGCGGGGCGATCACGATTTCGCAGGGGAAATCTTGCCCTTGGAGCTTCGAGAGGAAGCTCTTGATGAAGTCTTCCGTCTCGGAAGCTCCTTTGTTCATTTTCCAGTTAGCGGCGAAGATCGGCTTACGATTCATAAAATTCAGAACTGAGTAATAGACGGGTTTTAAAAAATGCGGAATTAAGCGTCGGTCAGAGCGGCCACACCGGGGAGCACTTTTCCTTCGAGGAATTCGAGGCTAGCACCGCCGCCGGTCGAGCAATGGGTGACCTTGGTATCGACGCCGAATTTCTTGGCAGCCGTGGCAGTATCTCCGCCGCCGATGACGGTCACGGCACCGTCTGCGGTGGCTTGGGCGATGGCGTCGGCCATGGCACGGGTGGCTCCAGCAAATTTCTCGAACTCGAAAACGCCCGCAGGTCCGTTCCAGATGATCGTCTTGGAGGCGAGGATCGCTGCTTGGTAGAGTTTGATCGATTCCGGGCCAGCATCGAGGCCTTCCCAACCGTCGGGGATCCCGCTTTCGACGGTCGCCGCTTGGGTGTTTGCCGTCGGGCTGAAGTCGTCCGCGCAGATGAAATCCACCGGGAAAATCAGTTCCACACCGCGCTCCTTTGCCTTCGCTTCGAGCTCGGCGACGATGCCTGCACCGACTTCGTCAAAAAGTGATGAGCCTATTTTCATACCACGATTCACTTTCAGGAAAGTGTAGGCCATGCCGCCGCCGATGATGATTTTATCCGCCTTATCGAGCAGGTTGTGAATGAGTGGGATTTTATCCGCGATTTTTGCACCACCGAGGATGGCCAGCAGCGGGCGCTTCGGGTGGTTCAGCACCGCGTCGAAGGCATTGAGCTCTGCTTCCATCAGAAAACCGGCAGCTTTCTGCGGTAAATCGATACCGACCATGGAACTGTGAGCACGGTGGGCGGTGCCAAACGCGTCGTTTACGAAGACGTCGCCAAGCCGGGTGAGGCTGGCGCGGAAGGCGGCCACTTTCGCTGGCTCGGCAGTGACCGAGGTGCCGTCCTCTCGCTTGGTCTTGCCTTCTTCCTCGATGTGGAAACGGAGATTCTCCAGTAAAGTCACTGTTCCTGGGGCTGGCGCGGCGCAAGCAGCTTCTACTTCCAGGCCGACGCAGTCCGTGAGGAAATTCACCGGTTTACCCAGCAATTTAGAAAGCTCATCGGCGACTGGCTTGAGCGAAAATTTCTCGATCTTCTGGCCGTCTGGCCGTCCGAGGTGCGACATCAAGACGACGGATGCACCCTTTTCGAGTGCGAATTTGATGGTCGGCAGCGCGGCGGCGATGCGCTGGTTATTGGTGATGGCACCGGTGACTTTATCCTGCGGGACATTGAAATCGACGCGGATGAGGACGCGTTTGCCGGAAAGTTCGAGGTCGCGGATGGATAACTTAGCCATAGAAGCCAGAACTCCGCCTTAGAGCAGCGCGGGTGTCAAGAGCGGTGCGTCGCCTTTCACCTGCATTCGGCGCCCATCTGGCAGGCGAGATTATTTCGGCAGTGGCTCGCTGCGAAATCGCTCATTTTGCCGCCGCAACTGCAGGTCCAGCGACCTAAAATTCACCGCTCGTCCAGACCACTCAAGTGCCTTCCGGCGGTTTCCCCTGACGAACTGGATCTCGGCCATGGTGTCCAAATAAGCCGATTGCTCAGGGTGTGGAGCGAGTGCCCGTTCCTCAAATTTCTCCGCTTGATCCAAGTTCCGGCGGGCACGGGCCGCGAGCCACGCAGCGGTGTTGCAAGTATTATCCGAGTCCGGAAACTGCGCGATCACGGCGGAAACTCTCGCCCATGATTCGTCGAACCACGCGTTGTGCTCCTTGATGAGACCCACCTTGCGGAGTGCGGGGAAAAAATCGTCCGCGAGCAAGCCGTCGCTGGGGACCATCCGGAAGCACTTCTCGAGAATGGCGACCGATCCGGCGCGATCATTTTTTAAATTTGCCAGCGCCCGCCCAAGGTCTGACTGGAGCCGCAAATTCAGAGCCTCCAGCGGTGAGGCGTCGATCGGCTCCAGCGCCGCCGCCATCTGCGCCACCACTTCTGAGACTGCGGCGAATTCAAGCCATTTCCCGTCTTCCAACAGCGACATCTGATGGGCTTGGAGTAATTTGTAGAGTCCAATATGATCTTCTGGGTCGCACTGGCGGACCGCACGGGCGAACCACTCTGCGGCGCGTGGGTAGTCGTAGCCGTAGGAATATCCTGCGGCGATCTGCGCGGCGTCATTCCCCAAGGCCAGCTTTTCCACCAGTGCATCCTGCGCGGCTGCGTCCTGCGCACGGCCCACTTTCCGGAGACAGGCAGCGGCAGAAGCGTGGATTGAAAGCAGAGGCTCCACCCCGGCCTTCGACCAATTTTCAATCTGCTTCAGGACGCTCTCGGTCGCTTCCTGCCAGCGCCCTGCTGCGGAGAGATCGTAGAGGTGAATGTCGCCGCGGAGCCCATCTCGGTCGCTTGCCGACAGTTGATCCCAGAGCTTGAGGCAGTTTGTGACATCGGGGTTTAAATTCATGAACACGGTCATTTTCCCCAGTAAGGCTTGTCGTTTTTCCGGGGGAGTTTGCGCGATCGCTGCCCACGCCATGCCCAACCACCGGGCGCGTAGTTGGCGCGGATCCCGACCTAATCCAGCCACTGCCAGCAGTCCTTCGAACCGCTCCGCTCGGCTCGACTTCGGCTCCATTTCCGCCATCCAGTCCAGCAGATCCATGGTCTCATCCTGTCCGCCAAACACCTCCGCTACGACATCATCCCAGCGGCCCTCATCGTCGCCTGCCCAAGCGACTGCCGCCTTTTTCGCGGTTTCCGGAGCTCCGGCCACGGCAGAGTTGCTCCTGCGTGGATTTCTGTAAAACTGTCCCAAAAGCTCCGTGAAGGCCTTCGCATTATCCTCGGCGAGAGCTGCCATGGGTTTTAAGAACGCCTCTTCGCATTGGGAAAAAAGCCCCCGACGTTCTAGGAAATTAGCGAGGATGACCAATTCTTGGATCTTGGTGGGAGCGAGGTGGTCGTCACCGGGGTGATCCTCAGCGAGCATCTCGAAGCGTTTCTCGACCCATGCCACATAGTCCGGCTTTTCTGGATCCAGCCCCAGTGCCTTCATGGCCTCGGGAATCCGCTCCATGGATTCGTAGTAAATGAATGCATCAAACGCCGCGTTTTTTAAACTCGCAGACTCGGCCGGTGCCGACTCACCGAGAAGAAACAGCGCACTAATCGCATTCTGGCGCTCGATGCGGTTCAACGAACCCGCATCGACCAGCAGTGGCTGACGGTCCACCTCACGGATCGGCTTCCCCTGCCAGCGCCGGATCGCAAAATCGTTGTAAATCTTGTGGATGCGGAGGTCCTCGCCCGCCATCGGAGCCTGCTGGAGCCATGGCAGCGGATCGCCTAGCAGGGCGGACATCAGCGCCGCGATTTTGGTTTCCCCCGCCGCTACAGCTGAGATTTTCGCTTGTTCGAGATTTCCTGAGGCTCGGTAAAGCGCGAGCTGCCAGGCGGCGGCGTGCTGGCCTTTGAGCAATTTCGCCCGCTCAAGTTCGATTTCTAATGTCCCTTGGCTGCGGTGAAACTCCGCCAGTGCGAGCAATCCTGCGGCATCGGCGGGGGCCATTTCTAAAAATTCGCGAGCACTCTTCACATCGCCCAACGCCAGTTTTTCACGGGCGGCGATGACTGCCAACCCCGAGATCCCATTGACCGGGCCCGCTCCGCTGCGCAGCACTTGGCCCAGCCGGAGCTGGAGATCCACGCTGGATTCTAAGGCATAGAGCTTGAGAATCTGCCGCCATGCGCGCTTCTGGATGAGCTTGGCGAAGAGAGTCACCTTCTCGTCCGGAGCTGCTTTTTCCCAGCGCTCGACGAGCTCGATGACCGCCGTGTCCGTCTCTGGCGTGAGGAAGAGCTGGATCTTCCGCATCAATTCACGCGCGCGGTAGGCTTGTTCTGGGTCTTTCCCCAACGCAATGATGCGCAGGGCGGGCAGCGCGGACTCACCCAGCTCCCAAATCCTGCGGCTGGCATCTTCACGCGTGCGGAATCGAGGATCTGCCAACTCTTGAATCAAGACATCGAGCGATTTCAACGCGGTTTCGACGGAGGTGCTAGGGGCTGCGGCCACCCGTCCGCCGCAAACGGACAACACCGCAAAAACCAACACGCACTTCCATTTCATGTGACCGGAAACGTTGCGGATTTCGCTCATAAATCAATCCCGTTCGTGATCAGGCGGCGAAGCTTTCGCCACAGGAACAGGTGACGACGGCATTCGGATTACTCACCTTGAAGCCGCCTTGCTGGAGATCGTCCGAGAAATCCAGCTCACTACCGCTGACGAAAAGTGCGCTCTTCGGGTCGATGACGACATTGACGCCGTTGCTCGGGACGAGGATGTCCCGGTCGCGCGGGCCATCGACCAAATCCATTTTATACTGAAGTCCCGAGCAGCCGCCACCGATCACCGCGATCCGTAGCGCACCGTCCGGCCGCCCTTGGCGATCCAGCAAACTCCGGAGGTGGGATGAAGCACCCGCCATCACTCGCACCAGTTTTTCGTTACCGATCTTATAATTCACCACCGCGCTCATTTCCCGCAAGGTGCATCCCCTCAGCTTTCGCGTCAACCACTCGGCTGCGTTGCGGGGGATTCTGTTCCGGGTAGGTGCTTTGCGGAAATCATAGGTCTTATAGGACCTATTGGACTTATTGGACTTATGGAACTCCCGTTCCTCCTACCCGTTATTCTGAGACAGAACTAGCCACGAAATTTTGCTAAGTTGCCGGGGTAGCCGTGGCGGTCCTAAAGTGCGCACCTAGAGATGAATATTTTATGGATGATCCATGTGGCAGCGAGCTGGGCGATGGTCGGTCTGATTTGGACGATCCAAGTGGTGCACTACCCGATGTTTTTAGATGTGGGAGAGGCGGCTTTCCGGCGCTGTCATGATCGGCACATGGCACGGATCATCTGGCTGGTCGGACCGCTGATGTTGGTGGAAGCCGCGAGCGCGGCGGGACTGCTTTACTGCGGCGAGCGTGCCCCTGGATTTCTACTGAGTGTAGGATTTCTCGCCGTGGCTTGGGGCTGCACCGCACTGGTGCAAGTGCCGCTGCACCAGCAACTCGAAGGCGGCTACGAGCCGGGCCTACTCCAGCGCTTGGTGCGGACGAACCGCTGGCGGACGCTGGCCTGGACGCTGCGCGGGGTGTGTCTCGTAGCGGTGATGGGTGCTTCACATCACTCATAGGACCTATACGGCCTATAGGACTTATATAAGTCCCATGGGTCTTATAGGTCCTATTCTTCATTCGCATCATCATGAGTGAGTTCCTAACCACCCGATGGAGCATCGTCCTAGCGGCACCCTGAAATTCCTCCGAGGGCCGTAGTCCCAACCCTCCCGCTCTTCCCTCTAGCCTCCAAGGTCCAAGGCCTAAGTCTAAACCTCCAAGGCCTAAGGCTAATCTTCCCAAGTCTAAGACTAATCTTTGCAAGTCTAAGACTAATCTTCCGAGGTCTAAGACTAATTTCTCGAGACCTAAGGTTAAACCTCCGAGGTCTAAGGCTAAACCTCCTACCTCCAGCCTCCCACCTCAGAAGTCCGGCGTGGGAAAATGGGTGAGGCATTTCGCATGGAGTGGATCAATCAACAGCGCTTGCACTCCCCCGGCGGGTCGCTTAAAAAATCCGCCCAATGAAACGCCGTCTCGCCCTCATGACACTCGCCCTGTTCCCGGTCCTCGCCTTTTGCGAACCTGCCAAGGACGCCGAAAAACCCGCCGCACCTACCGCCAAGACCACGAAGACTCCCAAGGTCCGGCTGAAAACTTCCAGCGGCGACATCGTCGTGGAACTGAATGCAGAGAAAGCTCCCGTCTCCGTTGAGAATTTCCTCAGCTACGTGAAGAAAAAGCACTACGACGGCACCGTCTTCCACCGCGTCATCGACGGATTCATGATCCAAGGCGGTGGCTCCACTCAAGTAGGAGAAACCCTCACCGAGAAGGAAACCGGCAAGGGGATCATCAACGAAAGCCAAAACGGTCTGAAGAACGACCGTGGCACCATCGCCATGGCCCGCACCAGCGATCCGAACAGCGCGACGGCCCAGTTTTTCATCAACGTCGTGGACAACGGAATGCTGAATTACCCAAGCAACGGCGGCTATGCAGTCTTCGGTAAAGTCGTCGAAGGCATGGACGTGGTGGACAAGATCAAAGCCACCAAGACCCGCAGTGGTGACGTGCCGGTGGTGCCGATCACGATCAAATCCGCCACCGCTGAGTGATGCAACTCTGGCTCTGCCCGATTTTCGCCTTCCTGCTCGGGTCGATCCCCTTCGGCCTGATCATCGCGAGGGCCAAGGGCATCAACATCCGCGAACACGGCTCCGGTAACATCGGAGCCACCAATGTGCTGCGGGTGGTCGGGAAAAAATACGGCATCGCCTGCCTGCTACTGGATGCGCTCAAAGGCTTCATCCCGGTGCTGATCGCGGTTTCCTTGATTCATTTTCCTGGGATGAAAAACCCACTCAGCATCACGCAGCTCAGCGCGTATTCTCAGGATTTCCCAATGCTTACCGCGCAGATCGTTCAGGTGCTGACCGGCTTGTGCGCCATCCTCGGGCATAACTATTCGCCGTGGGTCGCGTTCAAGGGCGGCAAGGGCATCGCAACTTCCGCCGGGGTCCTCATCGCCTTGATGCCAGCAGCCATCGTCATTCTCATCGCCGTCTGGCTCGCGGTATTTCTGGTGAGTAAATACGTGTCGCTGGCCAGCATCGTGACCGCTGCAGTGCTGCCGCTCGTGACCCTGTGGGGATCGTGGTTCCATGGAAAAATCCAGAACGGCACATGGAACAAGCCGCTCTTCATCTTCACCCTGATCATCGCGATCCTCGCCATCTGGAAACACCGGGCGAACATCGACCGCCTGCGCACCGGCACCGAACACCGCTTCACTCGTAAGGCGAAATCCCTGAATGTCTGATCGTCCATTTTCCTCCGCCGCCATCCTCGGCTCTGGCTCATTCGGCATGGCGATGGCGAAACTGCTGTCGCCCAAGCTCGAGTCGATCCTCCTCATCGGCCGCGATCCGGAAACGATAGAGACCATCAATCGCGAGCACCGGAATCCGCACTACCTCAGTGGCATCACCCTTGATGGAAATGTCCGTGCCTCCACTGTGCCGGAAGAGGCGCTAGGCCACTCGCTCATCATCTTCGCCGTGCCGACATCCGCCACCCGCGAAATGGCGAAAACGCTGGCCGCCGCAGGGCTACCCGCTTCGGTCACGCTGCTTTCCTGCGCCAAGGGCATCGAGAAATCCACCGGCGACCGCATGAGCGAAGTATTACGTGAGGTTTTCCCCAGCCACCCCATCGCCGTGCTATCAGGGCCGAATCACGCGGAGGAAATCGCGACTGGCATGGCGACTTGCGCCGTCATCGGCTCCGCAGACCACGCTCTTGCCGTCCGGCTCCAAGACCTTTTCACCCTTCCGCATTTCCGCTCCTATACCAGCGACGACCTCGCCGGCATCGAACTCGGCGGGGCGGTGAAAAACGTCTATGCCATCGCCGCTGGCATGGCCCACGGACTCGGGCTGGGCGACAATGCGGTGGCAGGTCTCGTCACCCGCGCCCTTGCCGAGATGACTCGGCTCGGCACGGCGCTTGGCGGACGGATGGAAACTTTTTCCGGCCTCTCCGGCGTCGGAGATTTAATCGTCACCTGCTTTTCCGAGCACTCGCGGAACCACCGGGTGGGCCTCGCACTCGGCAAGGGCCAGAGCCTAGAGCAGGCAGTCGCCGCACTCGGCATGGTGGCAGAAGGCGTCCCGAACACACTCTCGATCCACGAAGCCGCCCGCCGCGCCGGAGTGAGGACGCCGATCATCGACGCCGTTTACACCATCCTCTATCAAGGGAAATCCGCGCCCCTCGCCATGCAGGAGCTCCTCACCCGCGACCCACGACCAGAGCACAGTTAGGACTTCTTGCGGTCCGTCAGCCGCATCGCCACGAAGTAAAGCACGCAGACCGCCACGACAGCGGCGATGATCCAGATCGCTTCGTGCTTCACCGCATGGATCAAGCTCGTGAGGTCCACACCACGGCCGTTTTTCAAGGCTGCCATTTGTTCTGGCTCAAGCTTATTCCCCACCTTCTGCCCTAGCACCGCGAGCACCCAGCACCAGATTGCGGAGCCGATGACCGTCAGCACACTGAATTTTAAAAACCCCATCCGGATCATTCCAGCAGGGATCGAGATCAAATGACGGATCACCGGCAGTAATCTCGCGAAAAAAATCCCGCCTCCCTCGTAGCGATGCATAAACCGTTCCGCCCGCTCAACCTTATCCGGCGGCATCAGGAAATATTTACCGAACCGCATGACCACCGGACGCCCAAGGAACAACGCCGCCCAGTAAGTAATGGCAGACCCCAGCCACGAGCCGAAAGTTCCTGCCAGGATCACACCCGGCAAGGTCATGCTGCCACCCTGTGCTGCCAAGATCGCCGCAGGTGGGATCACTAACTCACTTGGCACCGGGAAAATCGAACTCTCCATGGCCATCAAAACAACCACCCCACCATATCCCCAGTTGTGAACCCAACTGAACCAAGTCTCGATCAATGACTGCATCATACGTGCCGCAGGATGGTCAGATCACCCTTCATGGCAAGACCAACAGGTAAGACCAACGAGGCCTCCCCTCCACCGCGCGATGCAGCTTGAAACTTCCGACATCGCCGTAAAACTCCGCCGCAATCGCCATGCGTTTTTTCCTCATTCTTCCTCTGCTCCTCGCCACCGCCCACGCCGATAAGCTGCCATTGGAAAAGTGGCTTCAACGGCAGGCGTCCATCTCCTCGCTCGATGTCTCATTCACTCAAGAACGCAAGCTCCCCGCCTTGAAAGAGCCAGTCACCACCGCCGGCAGACTCTATTTTTCCAAGCCAGACCAAGTCCGCTGGCAGCTCGGCGAGCCATTTCAAACACTAGCCGTCTCGAATGGAAATACGCTGACCCTAGTCGATGCCACGGCGAAAACGGCCCGCCGCACCAGCACCGAGTCACCGCAGGCAGCACGGTTTTCGTTGCTAGCCGGCAAGGCGTTCGAATCCGTCGAACGATTTGATCGGACCTTTGAAATCGTCGAGTCGAGCGTCACTTCCGGTATCTATCAATACACACTCAAACCGAAGGACCGCCGCATCCGCTCGCAGATCCCATGGATTTTTCTCGATATCGATCCCCTAAAGATCGAACTCCGCGCACTCGAAATCGAGCTACAAGATCGATCCCGCCTCCGCACCACCTTCCACCACCCACTCTTCAACGTAAAGTTAGAGCCAGCGCTCTTCAGTCCAGACCTCACCGGCTACGACGTGAAATAAAGAAGTCGCCTGCCTTCACGGGAAAGCGACCTAAAGAGAGCGTCATTCGCCTAACGATGAACGAATCCAAGTCACCGAACTGCGATACGAACAAAATCTTGCCAAATGAACCGAGGATCGTTACCCGCTTGAGCCACCGCGGTTTGAATCGCGGTTAGCATCTCACCTGAGTCACTCATGCGTTCGCGGAAAAAGCACAGCATCCACTCCATCCTCGCGGGTTGGTTTCTGCTGCTAGCCATTTTTCTTGGCGCGACCACTGACAGCCGGGCGTCCAGCATGGTGGAGCACACCCATGCCGAGGGCCATCACCAGCACGAGTTTCAGGTGCAGGATCCGCACGACATCCACTCGGATCATCCCGATGGTGAAGATGTCCCGGAGGATCATGATGATCCACACTCCAAGGGCGACACGCATCATCACCAAGTGGATCTCCCACACATTCCCTTCTGTGCTTTTACTGATTTCTCCGGTGGATTGATGCCTCCATCTTTCGACCGATCCAATTGCCTTCCCACGTCAGAAGCGGGGATGGAAGGGCCGACATTCGAGCTGATCAAGCCGCCACAGATCGGCTGAGCGCTCCGGCACCCTCGTGCCGTTGAAGCCCGCTCGCTTTAGCACCCGCGTATTCAGCGCGGAGCTTTGCCCCTGTGGCCCGACCCGTTGCTCCGGCGCATTGCGTCGATGCAGCATTGCCCTTGATCGCTCAACATTCATTTTCATGACCAAACTTCCCATTTTGCTACTATCCGGCTGGATCTTGTCCGCCGCGCTTCCGTGTCTAGCGGAAGAAACCCTGCCGCTTTCCACCGCCCTGCGCGAGGGACTCCAAAACCACCCTGACATCCTCGCCGCCGATGCCGATCTGAGAATCCGCCTCGCGGAAACACTCGCCGTCACCGAAATCCCGAATCCACGGCTGGAGGCGGAGTTCCAGTCCCTGACCGACAAGCCGATCATCGACCTGAAGTTCATCCAGCCAGTGAAGCGCAGCTATTTCGGCCTGCGCCGGAACTACGCCTTCATCGAACAAGCATCCGCCCGCGCCGACGCCCGCGCCCAAGTCGCCGGAGTGCTGAACGATGTTTACAGCCGCTATACCGAGCTTTGGACGGTGCAGGAGCTGCAAGCGATCCGCGGACAAAACCGAGCAGATCTGCTAGCCCTGCGCGAATCGTTTGAGAAAAGCGTGAAGGCCGGCCAAGGAGGCACCGTGGAACTCGCCTTGCTCGATGCCGAAGCCGCCAATGAAGCGGCGGAACGTGAGGCGTTGGAAACCCAGCGACTCGCCCGCAGTGCCGCGCTCGCCCGCCGGATCGGGCGGCGCAGCGGGACGGTCATCATGGTCGAACGTCCTTCCGGACTCTCGCTTCCGGCGGACAGCGGGGCATTGGAACTTTTTGCGATCCGCCGCACTCCACTGCGCCTTGCCTTGCTGAAACGCGAGGAAGCGGCGCGGGCACGGTTGTCCATGGCCGAGGCGGACCGCTTGGGTCAGATGGAAGCCGCACTGCTGGCCCAACAGGATACCGACAAAGGCCGACTCCTGCTAGGGGTTGGTTTCACCATGGATCTACCGCTGTGGAATCACAACGAAGCGGCCATTGCCGGAGCACGGGCATCCGTGGATGCCGCCCGCAGCGAACTCAGACAATTCGAGCCAGCCCGCGTTTCCGCCGTCGTGAAGTTACGCTATCAGAGCGCGCTCAGTGCCCAAGAAAGCGCGATCCACTACCGCTCGAAGGTGGTGCCGTTGTTCGAAGCCGCGCTGTCCCAGGCAAGGGACGCGATGGCAAAAGGCCAAGGCAGCATCACCCAGTTGCAGCCGATCATCAACCGCCTCACCCAGACGCGGATGCGTGCTTTCGAACTTCAAATCGCCGCGCTCGAAGCTCGTGCCGAACTCGAAGGCGCCCTCGGTGGCCGTCTCGAAGAAGCCCTCGCCACCTCTGTCCGATAAATTTCCCTAACTCTCCAACTACTCACATGAAACTCGTTATTCAAATTCTGGCCATCACCGCCATTCTCACCGGAGGGATTTTCCTCGGTGTCCGCATCCTGCGGGAAGCTCCGCACACTGCTGCCTCCGCCGAACACGGCGAAGCGCCGAGAGCCGATTACGAACGCGGCCCGCACGGCGGCCGCATGCTCCGCGACGGTGATTTCGCGGTCGAAGTGACCATTTACGAACCCGACATCCCACCGCAATCCCGCGTCTATCCGTTCGTGAACAATAAGCCGCTCGATCCGGATCAGGTCAAACTCACCATGGAGCTGCACCGCTTCGGCACCCGCGTCGATGCGTTCACCTACCAGAAGGAGGACGACTACCTCGTCGGCAGCCGAGTCGTGGAAGAGCCCCACTCATTCGACGTGAAAATCTCGGCCGAATACCAAGGCAAGAAATCCAGTTGGGCCTACGAGTCCTACGAAGGCCGCGTGAAAATCACCGATCAAGCTGCGGCCAGCGTCGCGCTCGGATTCGACAAGGCCGGGCCTCACAAGATCCGCACGCTCGCCGCGATGACCGGCCGGATCATCCCTAACGAAGACGAGATGGCCAAGGTCACCCCGCGTTTTCCCGGCATCGTCACTGAAGCTGGCAAGAAACTCGGCGACACCGTGCAAAAGGGCGACGTGCTGGCTGTCATCGAGAGCAACCAAAGCATGACCACCTACGAAGTCACCGCGCCGATGTCCGGCACCATCATCGCCCGCGATGTTTCACGCGGCGTGGCCGTGACCAACGACAAGCCGATCTACACCATCGCCGATCTGAGCAGTGTCTGGGTCGAGCTCAACATCCGCAGGGCGGATTCCGGCACACTTGAAAAAGGCCAAGAAATCTCCATCCACGACGACAAAGATTCCGAGCAGAAAGCCGCCGCTAAGATCGCCTATTTCGCTCCCTTTGGCAGTCAGGAAACGCAAACCGTGCGGGCAATCGCCGCCTTGCCAAACCCGGACGGCAAATGGATTCCCGGACTGTTCGTCCATGCCGAGCGCGTCATGGAAGAACGCGAAGTTCCCGTCGCCGTCCGTTACAACGCGCTCCAAACCTTCCGCGATTGGGACGTGGTCTTCATGAAATACGGCGAGGTCTATGAGATCGCCATCCTCGAACTCGGCCTGCGCGACGGCGACTGGATCGAAGTCCTTTCCGGCCTCGAAGCCGGCACCACCTACGTCACGGAAAATCCCTTCGTCGTGAAGGCGGACGTCATGAAATCCGGAGCCAGCCACGATCATTGAGTCATTCTAACTTCCCATCATCATGCTTGAAAAGGTCCTTCAATTTTCTATCCGCCACCGCTGGTTCATCCTGCTGGCATCCATCGCCGTCGCCATTCTAGGGGCTTCCAACTACCGGAACCTCTCCATCGACGCCGTGCCGGACATCACCAACGTCCAAGTGATGATCAACACCGAAGCTCCTGGCTATTCACCGTTAGAGACCGAGCAGCGTATCACTTATCTCGTGGAAACTGCCCTCGGCGGCTTGCCGTCCATGGATTACACTCGCTCCGTTTCCCGCTACGGCCTCTCGCAAGTCACCGTCGTTTTCCAAGACGGCACCGACAAGTTCTTCGCCCGCCAGCTCGTCGCAGAACGTTTGCAGGAGGTCAAAGACAAGCTCCCGCCGGAGATCAGTCCGTCGATGGGACCCATCGCCACCGGCCTTGGTGAAATTTTCATGTTCACCGTGAAGCCCGAGCCCGGCGCGAAGAATCCCGACGGCACGCCCGTCACCCCGATGGACCTCCGCACCCTCCAAGACTGGGTCATCAAGCCGCAACTCCGCAACGTTCCCGGCGTCGTCGAGGTCAACACTATCGGCGGCTATCAGAAGGAATTCCACGTCATGCCCGATCCCAAGCTGATGCTCACCTTCGACATCAGTCTCAGTGAAATCATGGCAGCGTTAGAAAAAAACAACGCCAACGTCGGGGCCGGATTTATCGAGCGCAACGGCGAGCAATACCTCATCCGTGCGCCCGGCCAGCTCAAGGACATCGAGTCCATCCGCGCCATCGCTGTGGCCACCCGTGACAACCGTCCCATCACTCTTGGCCAGATCGCAAACGTCGAGATCGGCGGCGAACTTCGCACCGGAGCCGCCACCGCGGATGGCAACGAAGTCGTGCTCGGCACCGTGCTCATGCTCGCCGGGGAAAACAGCCGCGTCGTCTCCAAGCGCGTCGCCGAACGCCTCGAGGAAATTAACCGCACCCTCCCAGAAGGCATCGTCGCCCACACCGTTTACGACCGCACCACGCTGGTGGACGCCACCATCGCCACCGTGAAGAAGAACCTTTTCGAAGGGGCCGTGCTGGTCATCGTCGTGCTCCTGGTTCTGCTAGGCAACGTCCGCGCCGCGATCATCACCGCCATGGTCATCCCGCTTTCCATGCTCTTTACCATCACCGGCATGGTCGGCACGAAGATCTCGGGAAACCTGATGAGCCTCGGCGCTCTCGACTTCGGCATCATCGTCGATGGCTCCGTCATCATCGTGGAAAATTGCATCCGCCGCCTCGCGGAAGCACAACACCACCATGGGCGATTACTCACCTTGGAAGAACGCATGAAAACCGTCTTCGAAGGCACCAAGGAAGTGAGAAAAGCCACCATGTTCGGCGAACTCATCATCATGGTCGTCTATCTGCCGATCCTCACGCTCACCGGCGTCGAAGGAAAAATGTTCCACCCCATGGCCTACACCGTCCTTCTCGCCTTGGGCGGCGCGATGATTCTCTCCATCACTTTCGTCCCTGCCGCCATCGCCATTTTCATGCGTGGCAAGATCGCGGAAAAGGAGAACTTGCTCGTCCGTGGCGTGAAGGTCATCTATCTGTCATTGCTAAGAATCTCGCTTGCTCATCGTGGCGTGATCGCCGTGGCTGCCGCAGTCGTCGTCGCGCTCAGCCTGTTGTTAGCCACCCGCATGGGCAGCGAGTTCATTCCGAATCTTGATGAAGGCGACCTCGCCGTCCACAGCCTGCGCGTGCCCGGCACCAGCCTTTCGCAGGCCGTCCACATGCAGAACTCGGTGCAGAAGGCCTTCATGAAATTCCCGGAAGTCGCCGAGACATTCTCGAAAATCGGCACTGCGGAAGTCGCCACCGATCCCATGCCCCCCAGCGTGGCCGACGGCTTCGTGATGCTCAAGCCACGCGCCCAATGGCCGGACCCGACGATGTCCAAACAGGCGCTCATTCAGAAAATGTCCGACTCGCTCGAACAAGTCCCCGGCACGAAATACGAATTCCTCCAGCCGATCCAGATGCGTTTCAACGAACTCATCGCCGGTGTCCGCAGCGATGTGGCGGTGAAAATCTTCGGCGATGATCTAGATGAATTGTTAGCGGCAGGCAAACAAATCGGCAAAATCCTTGAGCAAATCCCCGGCGCGGAGGACGTCGGCGTCGAGCAAATCACCGGCTTGCCCTTGCTCAGCGTCAACATGAAGCCCGCCGCGCTCTCCCGCTACGGCCTGAATGTTTCGGACGTGCAGGAAGTCATCGCCATCACCATCGGCGGGCAGAAAGTCGGCGAGATTTTCGAGGGAGATCGCCGCTACCCACTCGTCGTCCAGCTTCCGGAAAACCTCCGCACCGACATGGATGCGTGGAAAACTATCCCGGTTAGGATTCCCGTCGCCGGAGCCGATGGCACCCCCGCCTTCATCCCACTCGGTGAACTCGCCGATTTCGAAGTCGGTCCCGGTCCTAACCAGATCAGCCGCGAAAACGGCAAGCGCCGCGTCGTCGTCACCGCGAACGTTCGTGGCCGCGACCTCGGGTCGTTCGTCACGGAAGCCCAAGAGAAAACCCGCGAAGTGAAACTCACGCCCGGCTACTGGATCACTTGGGGCGGCACCTTCGAGCAACTCATCTCCGCCTCGGAGCGTTTGAAAATCGTCGTGCCCATCGCGCTGGTCCTGATTTTCTCGCTGCTCTTCATGACCTTTGGAAACGTGCGAGACTCGCTGCTCGTCTTCACCGGCGTCCCACTTGCACTCACCGGCGGCATCCTCGCCCTGTGGCTGCGGGACATCCCGTTGTCGATCTCTGCCAGTGTCGGTTTCATCGCTCTATCAGGCGTCGCCGTGCTCAACGGGCTGGTGATGATTTCCTTCATCAACGACCTGCGGAAAGACGGCATGGCACTCGACGAGGCCGTCATCCAAGGCGCGCTGATGCGTCTGCGCCCGGTGCTCATGACTGCCCTCGTCGCCTCACTCGGCTTCGTCCCCATGGCGCTCGCCACCGGCACCGGCGCAGAAGTCCAGCGCCCGCTGGCCACCGTGGTCATCGGCGGGATCATCTCCTCCACGCTGCTGACACTTGTCGTCCTACCGGGCCTCTATCGGATCTTCCGCAGCAAGGAAGCCAAGGAGATCCAACCTCTCACCACCCACGCTTCAACGTGAAGTTAGAGCCAGCGCTCTTCAATCCAGACCTCACCGGCTACGACGTGAAAAAAAAAAACCGCATCCCTCGGCGAGAGAAGCGGCTTTTTAAAACGTTGCGGACGGTTGGGATTTACTCCGGCTTCAGCCCATCCTCGACCTTCGCCTTCGCATCTTCTGCAGCTTTCTTCGCGCTGTCCGCAGCTTCCTGCATCTTCTCTTTCGCGTCAGCGGCGGCGGCATCCATCGTTGCTTTCGCATCGGCGGCGGCGGCTTTGGCCTTCTCACCGACCTTATCCATCGCGGCCTTCGCGTCATCTTTGACCTTGTCCGCTTTCTCGCCGGCAGCGGCAGCCATTTCCTTCACACCTGCGGCGACCTTATCGGCACCGGCATCCATCTTTTCCGTGGTGGTTTTCGGTGAGTCGCAGGCGGCCAAGCAGAACGAGAGGGCGATTGATGGAATCCAAATTTGTTTTTTCATGATGTTGGTATGTTGACGGTGGAAGTGGCGATTGCCTCTTACAGGCCGTAGGTGAAAATCGAAGGGTTGTCAAAGAAAGGAATCCGTCCACAGCCGTCCAGCGAGAAACGATGACCATCGCTGCGGGGAATTCCATCCATTGAAATCGCCCCCTTTACCAACGGCAAATTTGACGTCATTAGTGCCGCGCCTCATCGGGAATTCACGGGCTATTTCACCGTCCTTTGAAGCCATTTCTCCATCCATTCCACCCACCATCCTATGTCCACCGAAACTCCACGCTGCCCTGTCGATCACTCCGCACCCGCGCCCGAAGCTAAGTGTCCCTTCAGCCACCCACCCAGCACCGGCACCACGAACCGCGATTGGTGGCCTAAGGCGCTCAACGTCGGCCTGCTGAGCCAGCACTCCTCCAAGTCCGATCCCATGGGCGGCGACTTCGACTACGCTGCGGAGTTCAAAAGCCTCGATTTCGCCGCGTTAAAAGCCGACCTCGCCGCCCTCATGACGGATTCGCAAGACTGGTGGCCCGCCGATTTCGGCCACTACGGCGGACTATTCGTCCGCATGGCATGGCACAGCGCTGGCACTTACCGCACCGGCGACGGTCGCGGCGGTGCAGGCCGCGGCCAGCAGCGGTTCGCCCCGCTCAACAGTTGGCCGGACAACGTCAATCTCGATAAAGCCCGCCGACTCCTCTGGCCGATCAAACAAAAATACGGCCGCAAAATTTCTTGGGCCGACCTCATGATCCTCACCGGAAACGTCGCCCTCGAGACCATGGGCTTCCAGACATTCGGCTTCGGCGGCGGTCGTGCCGACACATGGGAGCCGGACCACGACGTCTATTGGGGCCGTGAAACCACTTGGCTCGGCGGCGACAAACGCTACGCCCATGGCTCAAAAGGCGTCGAGAAAGACGGCGGCGTCCTCGTTTCCGACGACTCTGCGGACGGAAAAATCCACAGCCGCATCCTCGAGAACCCCCTCGCCGCCGTGCAAATGGGCCTCATTTATGTGAATCCAGAAGGCCCAGACGGAAATCCAGATCCCCTCAAGTCCGCCCACGACATCCGCGAGACCTTCGCCCGCATGGCCATGAATGACGAGGAAACCGTAGCCCTCATCGCCGGTGGCCACACCTTCGGCAAGACCCACGGCGCTGGCCCCGCAGACCACGTCGGCGCGGAACCCGAGTCCGCAGGCCTCCAGGAACAAGGATTCGGCTGGAAAAACAGCTTCGGCACCGGCAAGGGCGCAGACACCATCTCCAGTGGCCTAGAAGTCACATGGACCACCACCCCCACCCAGTGGAGCAATAACTATTTAGAAAACCTCTTCGGCTACGAGTGGGAACTCACCAAAAGCCCCGCCGGTGCCCACCAATGGCGGCCCAAGGACGGCGCGGGCGCAGGCACCGTCCCCCATGCCCACGACGCGACTCGGAAAATCGCCCCCAGTATGCTCACCACCGACATCGCCCTGCGTGTCGATCCCGCCTACGAGAAGATTTCCCGCCATTTCCTCGCGAACCCCGACCAATTCGCCGACGCCTTCGCCCGCGCCTGGTTCAAGCTCACCCACCGCGACATGGGACCGCGTGACCGCTACCTCGGACCGGAAGTCCCCGCAGAAATCCTCATCTGGCAAGACCCCATCCCGGCGGTGGATCACCCGCTCGTGAATGCCGCAGACATCGCCAACCTCAAGGGGAAAATCTTCGCCTCCGGACTCACCCTTTCCGAACTCGTCGCCACCGCATGGGCCTCCGCCTCCACCTTCCGCAGCTCCGACAAACGTGGCGGCGCGAACGGTGCCCGCATCCGGCTCGCTCCGCAAAAAGACTGGGAAGTCAACCAACCCGCCCAACTCGCCAAGGTCCTTGACGCATTGGAAACCATCCGCAGCGAGTTCAACCACACCGCATCCGGCGGCACGAAAATTTCCCTCGCCGACCTCATCGTCCTCGCCGGTGGTGCAGCGGTCGAAGAAGCAGCCACCAACGCTGGCCACCCGATCACCGTCCCCTTCACCCCGGGCCGGATGGATGCCTCGCAGGAGCAAACCGACGTCGAATCCTTCAGCTTCCTCGAACCCTTCGCCGACGGCTTCCGGAACTTCCAGAAAACGCAATACACCATCCCTGCCGAGGAATTACTCATCGATAAAGCCCAGCTCCTCACCCTCACCGCCCCGGAAATGACCGTGCTCATCGGTGGCCTGCGCGTCCTCAATACCAACACCGGCGGCCTCCAAGCCGGCGTCTTCACCCGCCAGATCGAGGCCCTTACGAATGACTTTTTCGTCAACCTCCTCGACATCCGCACCGTCTGGAGTCCGCTCTCGCCCGACGAGCAAGCCTTCGAAGCCCGCGACCGCACCACCGGCGAACTCAAGTGGACCGGCACCCGTGTCGATCTCCTCTTCGGCTCGAACTCGATTCTCCGCTCGCTCGCAGAAGTCTATGCCACCGCCGATTCCCAAGAAAAATTCATCCAAGACTTCGCCACCGCCTGGACCAAGGTGATGAACCTCGACCGCTTCGACATGGCATAAAATCACCCATCCAACACCTCACCTGCCCGCCTGTCGGGCCGGTGAGGTGTCCTGTCGAGTCTGTCAGCGCGGTGGTCGGGTGGCCGAGACGGCTTGTCGGTCGTTCCATCTCAGCTGTCGAGCTTGTCAGACCGGTGGGCGGGCGTGTCAGACCATGAGTCGAGCGTGTCAGACTGGCTGCCGAGCTAGTCAGGTCCGTAGTCGAGAGTGTGAGGTCCGCTGTCGAGCGTGTCAGATCGGTTGTCGGGCTTGTCAGGCGTCTGGTGACCCGTGTCAGACTCGTTTCCCGTCGTGCGCTACCGCTGGATTTGTCGCCTTTCCTTGCGATTTCTATGGCCAGACGCCGAGGGCGGTGAGTTGGCGGCTGGCAGCTTCTGACCAACCGCGATTCGCCGCAGGCGATGCAGGAGACGGGTGTAAAATGCGGCCGACGGTTGCTTTCCCGCCGCCCGAAGCGGTGGCACGGCGGAGGCGCTCCTCGGCAAATCCACCCACGCCGATGAGCCATGAGGGCTTGAGCAGCGCGATGACTTCCTGGAGATGTTTCAGACAAGCATCTTCCACGGGGGCCATCTCGGTGGCGGACAGTTTGTCGGGTGTGAGATTCGCGCCGGTGGAACTCATCCAGACCAGCGGGCAGTAGTTGAGGACGAAGTGATCTTTGAAAAACGCAGGGGCACTCTCGAAACGTTCGGAAAATAATCCCCACAAGCGACGCCCGCTGACTTCTGAGCGCTGGCAGTGGAAGCCATCGATCGGGCGCTTCGGGTGCTCGTGTTCCGGCTTATCGATCGGTGCTTGGATCCCCATCCAATCGCGCACGGCGGCCACTTCACCGAAAGGGACACCGGTCTGTGCCATGCCGAACGGGCCGGGATTCATGCCGAGGAATACGACGCGTTTCTTGCCTTTTCCGAAGCGCTTCAAATATTCCAAATGAGCCTGCCATGTATAATCGAGCGTCCGGTAAACATGGGACACGGGCGGGGAAAATGTGAGATCTCGCAGTTCTTCCGCGAGGCGCTGGGTGGATGCGATCAACTCGTTCATCAGCTCGTTTCCGTTATTTCTTCCAAGCGAACACCAGCACCATCAGCGCGATGGGCAGATAGAGCAGCGTGAAGAAAAACAACCGCCGCGCGGACGTGCGGTCGCCATCGCGGAAGAATTTCAGCGCCAGCGCCACCATCAACAACGCCAGCAGCGGGCCAACGACGGTCCACAGCAGATTGGCAAATCCCAAGAACGCAGGCAGCAGCGAAAACACGGCTAACATCAGTGCGAAGATGGCGGAAAGCAGCCCACTTTTTTTCCCCGTGACGTCACCGTTCGACCACATTTGGTAGCCCACGGACTCATACTCCTCACGGCAGAGCCAACTGATCGCGATGAAATGCGGGAGCTGCCAGAGGAATAACAGACCAAACAAAAACCATGCTTCCCACCCTAACGAGCCGCCCGCGCCGACCCACCCGATCATGGGTGGGACCGCGCCAGGAATGGCACCCACCAAGGTATTCACCGAGCTGAAGCGCTTCAACGGCGTGTAGATGAAGACGTAAATCGCCACCGTCGCCGCCGCGAGGTAGGCTGTGAGATTCCCGACCTGCACGGCGAGATGGATGATACCGAGGGCGGAGAGCACCCAGCCGATACCGAACGCGACCAGCGGATCCATGCGCCGGGATGGCAGTGGACGGTTCGCGGTGCGCTTCATCCGGGCGTCCAGATCGATTTCCATCACTTGATTAAACGCAGCCGAGCCAAATGCCGCCGCCGCCGTGCCGAGGATGGTGTGGACTAATTTCATCCAGTGGATGTCGCCGCGTGAGGCGAGGATGAATCCGAAAAACGTGGTGATGAGGACGAAAAGATTGAGGTTCACCTTCATCAGGACGGCGAGGTCTTGCCGCAATCCGGGGGTCATTTCTGCGGGAGCGTCCGCAGGGCTTGTGTCATTCGTCGCGGGTTCATCCATAGGCGCGGCGGGATCATGGACGTGATCGACTGATTTCCAAGCAGTGACTTGCTTTAAGGACGCTTTACCCCTACCGCTCAGTCCGGGATTTTAAAATCAACATTCGCCCTACTACTCCAACCTTCATTCACCATGCGATTTCTACCACTGCTCTTTATGTTCGGCATTTGTCAGGCCGATGATCTCCGCACTTGGACCGATGCTCAGGCTCGCAAAATGGAGGCCACCCTGCTGCGGATCGAGGACCCAGCGGTCATTCTCAAACTCAAGGATGGTCGGGAAATTTCTTACCCACTCGCGAAACTTTCTGAGCCGGATCGCAAATACATTGAGGAAAACCGGGCACTCCTACCGACGACTAAAGGTCTGACCGCTCCGGCAAAAATCGCCAAGACTGCGGAAAAATTTAATTTCAGCGATCCATGGCCGGAGCGCATCAAGTTCGCCGAAGACCCCGAGATCAACACCGTGGAGGAGAATGTGGAGAAGAAGAGCTTCATCTACGAAAGCGCGAACTACCGCTACGTCTGCGATGTGCGGCTCGCGAAATCGGTGATCAAGGGGTTCGCCGTGATGTTCGAGGCCACTCAGCTTTACTGCCGCACGCTGCCTCTAGCGATCAATGGTGGGGTGAAAACCGAGGGCAAATATAAGATCCTCTTGTTCGAGAAGTTCGAAGATTACGTCAAGGCTGGCGGACCGGCGAGCAGTGCTGGGGTCTTCATCGGCAGCAAAGAGGCCGTGCTGGTGCCGCTCGACAGCATCGGAGTGAAGCCGGTGGGCAGTGGCTACATGCTGGATCGCGAAAAAAGCAGCAAGACCATCCCTCACGAGCTGACTCACCAAGTGTCCCCGGAGTGCTATTTCGCCTCCGGCGCGATGGGTTGGTTTTCCGAAGGGATCGCCGAGTATGTCGCGATCACTCCTTATCGCTCCGGGACCTTCAGCGTGCGGGGAAACCAGAAGCCGATCATCGATTACGCCACGGGCTACGGTTCCAAGGACATGGGCGGGCGGGCGCTCGGCACCAAGATCCAGATGCCGGCGCTCAAGGGCTTTATGACCCAGAGTTACTCGCAGTTTCAGGAAACTGCCCAGCTCAGCTACGGTTGTAGCCTCCTGCTGACCACTTATTTCCTGCACATGGATGGCGACGGTGATGGCAAGCGGATCAAGGCCTTTCTCAAGGCACTGCACGACGGCAAGGAAGGTGAACCAGCCCTTCAAGTGCTGCTGGACGGACGGACATTCGAGAAACTGCAGGAAGAAATCACCAAGGCATGGAGTCGCAAGGGAATCGATTTCACGTTTTCCAGCTAGGCTAGCGGCTGAAAAGCAGAACGCCTGTCCGAGGACAGGCGTTCTGAAAGTTGCTGGATCTACTTTCGACCTCGAACTCAGTTCGTCACGCGCATCGGCATGAGGACGTAAAGGAAAGTGCCTTCGATGCGGAGGACGCCTGGGCTCATTTCGTCGATCAAGTCGAGATAGACATCGGTGCTATCGAGCGCACGCAGCGGTGCTTGCAGGAACTCGGGATTGAAGGCGATCTGCATCGGCGGGCCTTGATAGACCACGTCCATGGATTCTTGAGCCTCACCGACATCCGGCGAGTTTGCGGTGACCTCGATGTGATTTTCGCTGAAGACGAGCTTCACTGAGTTCGATTTATCCGAGGAGAGCAGCGAGACACGGCGAACGGTTTCGAGCAGGGCCTCGCGGGAAATGACGACGCGTTCGTTGCTGTCGCCCGGGATGACTTGGCGGTAGTTCGGGTAATTGCCCTCAATGAGTTTGCTGGCGAGTAAGCTGTCGCCCACGGTGAAGGAAATCTGGCTGTCACTCAGCTTGACGATCACTTCCCCAGAATCGCCAAGAAGGCGCTGGAGTTCTTGCACCGCCTTGGTCGGGATGATGACATCCGTCTCGTGGGAGGCGGGGAATTCCAAGTCCGCATCCACCATCGCGAGGCGGCGGCCATCGGTGGCGACGAGGGTCATTTTTCCATCCCGGAAGGAAGTGAAAATGCCGTTGAGGACGTAGCGTGTCTCGTCGGTGGAAATGGCGTAGGAAGTTTTCTTGAGGCCGTCGCGCAGCGTCTGCTGCGGGATTTTGAAAACCTTAGCGCCCTCGAAATCGGGCAGCGGTGGGAACTCTGCCTCACCGAGGCCGATGATTTTGAAGAACGATGGACCACTGCGGATGGACGCGTGGTTTTTCGCATCGACCGAGACTTCCACCTCGCTGGAAGGAAGCTCGCGGATGATGCTGACGAGGCGCTTGGCAGGAAGCGTCGTGGCACCCTCTTTCTCGATTTGGGCCTCGACGGAGCCGGTGATGCCGACATCAAGGTCGGTCGTGGTAAACTGAATGCGCCCGTCTTTTGCGACGAGGAGGACGTTCGAAAGAATCGGCAGTGTGGTGCGCGAGCTGACGACGTGTTGGACTTTTTGCAGGCCGTCGAGAAAGGCTTCCTTGGAGATACGGAACTTCATAAATGCGATACCGGGGTGGTGTTGCGGCGTAGTTTCTGCTTTCGCCACGCCTTGGCAAGACTTCTGTGAATAATCCCGAAAGTGGCTAGAAATCAGCGCCGAAGCTGCGACTCGATGCGCGCGATGCTTTCCTTGAGGCCGGGTTCGTCGGTGATCCGCTCCCCCACTTTCTTGCAGGCATGGATGACTGTTCCATGGTCGCGCCCGCCGAAGGCCTCGCCGATTTCCATCAACGATCCTTTCGTCAGCGAGCGGCTTAAATACATGGCGATCTGCCTCGGAAAGGCGATGCTCGCCGGGCGGCGGCGGCTGGTCATATCGGCAAGGCGGACGTCGAAATGCTCGGCCACGGCCTTCTGGATCGAGTCGATGCTGACTTGGCGGCTGGCCTCCTCGCGGATGAGGTCACGGAGGAGATGTTCCACTTTTTCTACCGTAACACTTTCCCCAGCGAGCGAGGCGTAGGTGGCGACCCGCATCAGCGCGCCTTCGAGGCGGCGGACGTTCGTGCGGATTTTTTCAGCGAGAAAGAGCAGCACCGACTCATCCACCCGCACTTTCCAATCGAGCGACTTTTTCTTCAGAATCGCCATCCGCGTTTCCATCTGCGGCGGCTGCATCTCGACGGTGAGGCCGCACTCGAAGCGGGAAATCAGCCGCGGCTCAAGGCTCTTGATCTCGCACGCCGGGCGGTCACAGGTGAGGACCACTTGGTTGCGGCCATCGAGTAGAGTGTTAAAAGTGTGGAAAAATTCTTCCTGCGAGCGCTCTTTGCCGGCGAGGAACTGGACGTCGTCGATGAGTAGCACGTCCGAGCTGCGGTAGCGGCGGCGAAATTTCTCGATGTCACCGCGGCGGATGGCGTCGATGAACTCGTTGGTAAATTTTTCACAAGTGAGATAAATCACCCGCGAACCCGGCTCACGACGGAGGATTTCATGGCCGGTGGCCTGCATCAGGTGGGTCTTACCGAGGCCAGGACCGCCGTAGATGAAGAGCGGATTATAGCCGATCCCCGATTTCTTCGCCACCGCCTCGCAAGCCGCGTGGGCGAATTGGCTATTCGCCCCGACGACGAAACTCCCAAAGGTGTGGGCAGGATTGAGCCCGGAGGCTTTGATCCGCCGATCGAGCGCTTCGCCATCAAGCGCAGCGGCCTTCGTAGGCCGTGAAATGGATTTGAATGGATCGGTGGGGCTGCCATCCGCGTCGGCAGAAAGGCCGTTGTCCTCGCCGACCCCGATGCAGACTTCGCGCACGTCCTCGAAAACCCCGGTCACCGCCATCGTGAGTTCCGGCAAGTAATTCGTCTCGATCCACACTTGATGGATCTCGCCGGGGACTGAAATCGAAGCGACATCGTCCTCCACCCCCAGCCAGCAAGCCGCGCGGAACCAGCGTTGGAATGCATCGTGGCCGACCATGGTCCGCAGAGCCTCGCACACCTCGTCCCAGCCGCCATTCTGCGTGGGAAATCCCCCCTCTTCACTCGCCGTCTCCTGCATCGCCAATTCCTCTGGTTCCATGTGTGGGTGAGTCTTTTTTTAAAAAAATTTATGCCGCGTGCCACGCACTCTCCAAGAGTGCCGCTGCCCGGCGAGGTGGGAAACATGAGCAACTAAAATGGCGAGGGGAAAAGTTTTTTACCCTCTTCTAACCAATGGTCACTGAGGCCCGTATTCCACAAGGGTTCCACAGAGAATTTTTTTAAAAACTTGACCCGCGATTTACTTAGCCTTCCCGAAGTATCGCGAGCGACGTTTCCGTGACATCGGGGTAGTGATTTGAAAATCAACAACTTACCAAGTGACGATTTCGTTGGAATTCAAATCCCCCCGATTGACACCCGCCATTGTGACAGGAGTCCGCTACCATCAATGAGATGCGGAAACACGTTCCTCGCGGGCCGCCATCACCGGCGCTGCCTCGCTTTTGAAGCACAATGCCACCGCCACGGTGACCAGCGTCCCAGCCATGATCCGCCATGGGAACTCGATCACTGGCAGCCACGCGAAATTCTCGTAAAGCGGCTGGTCGGCGACCATTTTCCACACGTCGTTCGGTAAATTACTGAGGTAGCCGACCGCGATGATCCCCGCCGCCATGGCCAGCAGATTGCCCGTTTCGCTCCCCCGAGTTTTCGTGAATAGCGCGACGATGAAAATCCCCAGCAGCGAGCCATAGGTGTAGCCGAAACTGCCGAGAATGATGCCGATGATGCTGAGCTGCGGGTTGTGCGCTTTCACAAACGCCGTCGCCAGTCCGACGATGATCAGCACCAGCGCAAAGGCCACCGTGCTGGTCTTGATGACACGGACCCGGTCTGCATCCGGCGTCTTAAACCAGCGGAAATGGAAATCCCGCGAATAGCTGGTGGCGAGGGAATTCATCGCCGTGCCCAGCGAGCCCATCGTCGTGGCAAGCACCCCGGCCACCACGAGACCTCGCAGTCCGCCGGGCATCACATTGACCACGAAATACGGGAAGATCCGGGTGTTGTCCGGGCCTTTCGGCGTCATCGGCAGCAGCGGATCGCTCACGATGTGGTTGTAGTAAACCGAGAGCAAAATACCGATGGTGAGGACGGCGTAGGTCACCGGAATGTCTGCCAGCCCGGAGAGGATCGTGGCCACCGCGCTCTGACGCTTATTTTTCGCCGTGAGCATCCGCTGCACCATGTCTTGATCCGTGCCATGCGTGGCCAGTGTCACGAACAGCGAGCCGAACAACGCCGCCCACAGCGTGAACTCACTTTCCAGCACGCTCTTGATGGCTCCCCATGTCGCTCCGTATTCAGCGACGAATTTCGGATTGGGCGGCACATCACCCTGCCACTCCCATAGTTTCAAATCATGCGGACCCGTGAGGAAGGTTTTCGCCCCGTCCCAGCCACCGGGGATGTGACCGAGCAGATACCACACCGAGAATCCCAACGCTCCGAAGAGCACTGCGATTTGGAGCACATCCGTCCAGATCACCGCCTTGATGCCACCGATGGCCGTGTAGGCCGCAGTTAGAATCGTGATAACCACCAGCGCCCCACCCGTCACCCAAAATTGCTCCCATGTCCCGAGTGGGCGCTCCGGATTCACCTGATTCCAAATCACCACCATCAGCAGCGTCGGCACCCACAGCCGTGAACCACTGGCCAGCGAGCGCGTCACGAGGAAAATCACACTCGCCATGCTCCGAGTCCGCGGGCCGAAGCGGATTTCCAGAAACTCGTAAATACTCACCACATTGTGCTTATAAAACGCCGGGATGAAGACCGCGCTCACCACCAGCCGCGCCAGCAAATAGCCCAGCATCAACTGCGCGTAAGTGTAATTCCGCAGCCGGAAACCCTCGCCCGGAGTCCCGAAAAACGTCCCCGCACTGATTTCTGACGCAAGGATGGACGCCAGCACCGCCCACCACGGGATCGATCGCCCACCCAGCGCGAAGTCCGAGACATTGTGATTCCGCCGACTGAAATGCCAACCGATCCCGATGATGATCGCGAAATAAACCCCAACGATGACGAGATCAAACCCCAAAGCAGCCGACATGCTGCGGATGCTACGGCCCGTCCTCCCCGGGCCAAGTCTGAAGTTAGCCCCCGATTCCTAGCGAGTTTCGCGCAGCGCAAGGAAGACCTTGATCGCAGCATAAGCATCATTCGCGGCGTAAATCAACTGACCTTCGGAAAGCTCGCACGCCGCCCAATTCGACGTGGTGATGGATTTAGATTTCTGCAGCTTGCGGTTGAAATAAAGGGCCACTGCCGACTTTGCGCCGATGGGATTTCGATAGCCGAGCTGCCGGAACGAGCGGTCTAAATCGACAATCGACCCCGGACGGATGCCGAAGCGCTGAGAAATTTGATGCAGATCGCCATCAAGACCGAAGCCGATCTTGACGAGTTTTTCGGATTTCAAAAGTTCCATGATCACCGGGCGACTCGACTCGACGTGGGATTGGAAAATGAAGGCCTTCTCTGAAGTGGAAAATTGCAGGACGTGCGGGCCTTCCGATTTCTGGCCCTTGATGAACGTGGGCTTCGATTCCGTGTCGAATCCGACCTCGCCGGCAGCCAGCAGTTCGTCCCTCGCGATCGCCGCGCTTTCCGCATCCTTGACGAGAACGATCTGCTCCATCCCGAGTCCGCAGAAAGGCTCCAACAAGGCGATATCGATCTTAGACGGCGGGGTTTTGGGATCGATCATTGGCACGATTACTAACTAGGTTGCAGATTTGAACACCAGAGGTTGTTGGGTCTAGCCGTTGAGATCAAGCAAAGATCGTTAGAATTTATCACCGGTCATTTTCGGCTGAGACGCACTCGATTTCTCCTCACTCATGGTGGCATCCAGCATTCATTTCCCGACCCGGAATGGACCACGGATCTTGTGCCAGAGTGTGATGACGCCTTTCTGACTCAGCCGCAGTCGGCGAGTCATCGAGAGTTCAAAAATCAACGGCCTGAGCACCGTGAGCGGCTGCTCCGTTCCCGGCAGGATCCGGTGACTCAGCTCGCCGGGACACACGGTGGTGCCAGCTTTTAAAAGCGCGATCTCCGTGAGCAACTTCGCCTTCAGATCACTGGCATCCCTCGCCGCCGCGGCACTTTCCCGCCGCCTTCCCGCGCAGCGCCGCGAGCAAATCCCATCCTCCGCGCCACTTGCGGGGAGTGGCAAGGCACACACCCGGCAGCGGTCAGGATGGTCGAGCGCCAATCCGTCCCCGGCGAGCTTTTCAGTGGAAATAGGCATCGGCAGCGATCAGGAAATTTCCTTGAGCGAGACCCGACCGCGCTGCTTGGTTTCCGAGTCATCTTTATCCTTATTGGGCATCGCTAGACCCATTTCTAGATACTTCTTCGCCTCCACCTTCCGGCCCATCATCGCGTAGGTCCGGCCGAGCTCCACGACGTGGACGAGACGTTTGGGATTCAAGGCCATCGCCTTTTTAAAGCACTCTACCGCAGTCTCGTTCGAGGCATCCGGTAGGCCACCGTAAACCGCACTGGCAAACATCCGGGTCACTCCACCGATGTTTGCAAGCGACTGGTGCCAACGACCAAGAATGTGCCACGCATAGTCGTTTTTCTGATCAAATTTCACCGCCTTATCGGCAGAAATTTTGATTTGCCGCGAGGCTTCGACGCGCTCCTTGTTCCCAAGAAATGGAGTGAGCTTTCCGAGACAGATCGCCACGCTGAGATGAGGATCACATTCGCCGGGCGCGATGGCAGCCGCGCGCTCGGCATAAGCCAGACCGGTGCGGCAGGATGCAATTTTATCCGCCTCCTTCGGTAAATCATTCATACGGAGCGCATACTGACGGGAAATTTTCACCAATAGTTCCGCGTTCTTTGGCTCCAGCTTCTCTGCGGGTAGGTAGTATTTCAACGCTTCTTCAGACTGGAACTTCGCGTCGAAGACATCGCCGGATTTCACCAGTTCGTCGAAATCCGCACGGGCGGGCGAGGCTCCCAGCCAAGCGATCAGGGGAATGAGGAGTAGTTTCATCAGAGTTGAATTTCCCGAGAAGGTATCCGGGAAGGCGGATCATTCCAGCTCTGGATTCCCATAGCCGTATTGAGAATTTCGCTTTCCGGTGCGTGGGGGATGCGCCAGCTTGAGGCATAATGACCGTAAAACCGAAACTTGTCCGTGATGACCCTTGGCTCGAACCCCATCAGGGCACCATCGAGCGCCGGATCAGTGAGTTTCGCGAGACACTGGCGGAAATTGAAAAAAACTCCAAGTCACTCGCCATCTATGCCACTGGCCACAAATATGTCGGCATTCATTTCCACCCGACCAGCCAGACATGGACCATTCGCGAGTGGGCACCGGCGGCGCAGGCAGTGTCGCTCATCGGCGATTTTAACCACTGGAACCGCGAGGCAAATCCACTCACGCCATCTTCCAGCGGCGTTTGGAACCTAGAGCTTCCGGGCGATGCGCTGGTCCACGGCCAGAAGGTGAAACTCCACATCATCGGTGCCGATGGCTCACGCCGCGACCGGATCCCAGCCTGCATCCGCCGCGCCCTGCAAGATCCCACGACCCACGATTTCTGCGGACAAATCTGGAACACGCCCAAGCCCTACGTCTGGAAACATGAATTCGATCCAGCGACCGTCACCTCGCCACTGATTTACGAATCCCACGTCGGCATGGCCGGGGAAGAGCCGCGGGTCCACACCTACCGCGAGTTCGCCGATGCCATCCTGCCGCGCATTTCCCGCCTCGGCTATAATACCGTGCAACTAATGGCGGTGCAGGAGCATCCTTACTACGGCTCGTTTGGCTACCACGTCTCGTCGTTTTTCGCTCCAAGCTCACGCTTCGGCACGCCGGAGGATTTAAAATACCTCATCGATACCGCGCACGGCCTCGGCCTCGCTGTGTTGCTCGACGTCGTCCACTCGCACGCCGTGAAAAATATCGCGGAAGGGCTGAACGACTTCGACGGCTCCGGCCACCAGTATTTCCACCAAGGCCCGCTCGGCGACCATCCCGGCTGGGACTCGAAATGCTTCGACTACAGTCGCCCAGAAGTACGCCAGTTTTTGTTATCGAACCTCCGTTACTGGATCGAGGAATTTCACTTCGACGGCTTCCGTTTCGACGGTATCACCTCAATGCTCTACTATTCTCGCGGGTTGAAATCCTTCGGAAATTACGACGACTACTTCGGCCAAGACGCAGACGAAAGCGCGATTCTCTATCTCAAACTCGCCACCACTCTCATCCAGCAGCTCAAGCCCGGAGCCATCGCCATCGCCGAGGACATGTCCGGAATGCCCGGCCTCTGCCGCCCGATCGACGAAGGCGGACTCGGTTTTTCCTACCGCCTCGCCATGGGCATCCCAGACCACTGGATCAAGCTGCTCAAACACAGCCACGACGAAGAATGGGACATGGCAGAACTCTGGGACCTGCTAGCGAACCGCCGCCATGGCGAGGCCACCATTTCCTATGCAGAGAGCCACGACCAAGCACTCGTCGGCGACAAGACACTCGCCTTCTGGCTAATGGATCAGGAGATGTATTGGCACATGGACAAGGCCGATCCAGATCCAGTCATCGAGCGCGGCATCGCCCTCCACAAGCTCATCCGCCTCGTCACATTAGTGTTAGGCGGCGAAGGTTGGCTTAACTTCATGGGGAATGAATTCGGCCACCCAGAGTGGCTAGATTTCCCACGCGAGGGCAATGACTGGTCCTATCACTACTGCCGCCGCCAGTGGTCGTTAGTAGATAATCCCGCGCTCAAATACGGCTGGCTCGCCGAGTTTGACCGGCAGCTCATGGCATTCGCGAAGGAAACTCAGCTCCTCTCCACGCCGCCCGCACAACAGCTCCATATCGATCACGCGCAGAAAATCATCGTCGCAGAACGCGCTAACTTAATTTTCGTGTTCAACTTCTCAGTCGGAAATTCAGCGTTTGCATACCCCATCCACGTTCCCAGTTTAGAACCTCGAAAACTAATTCTCGACACCGACCAAGCCGACACCGGCGGCCATGACCGCGTCGATCACACGCTCGACTATCCCGTTGCCACCGACGGCATCATGCAAATTTACACCCCATCTCGCAGCGGACTCGTTTACGCCAAAAAGTAAGTGATGACCACCAAAGCCCGCGCGCCACATGACGTGGAACTGAGATTTTGCAAGGGTTACAACCCATCCCACCTACTCGACACCCACTCATGAACCTACTTCTCGGCGATTGCCTTCAAGTCCTCCCCACCCTGCCGGAAAACTCGTGCGATCTCGTGGTCACTTCTCCGCCTTACAATCTCGGCATCGCCTACAAGAGCTTCAAGGACACGGCCCCGCGCGAGGAGTTTCTCAACTGGTGCCTCGAGTGGGCGGCTCAGGTGAAACGGGTGATGGTAGATGATGCCTCGTTTTTCCTCAATGTCGGCGCTGCCCCGGCGAATCCACTGATGCCGCACCAGTTGATCCTCGCACTCACCGATGGGCCATCGCCGCTCTTCACTCTTCAAAACACCTTCCACTGGGTGAAATCCATCACCATCGCGACCCGCGCGGGCGAGTCGATCAGCGCCGGACATTTCAAGCCCATTAACTCGAAACGCTTCGTCAACGACTGCCACGAATACGTCTTCCACCTCACGAAATCAGGCGATGTCCCGCTCGACCGCCGCGCCGCCGGGGTCCCCTACCAAGATAAATCGAACATCGCCCGCTGGGGCCACACCGGCGGTGCCGACCTGCGCTGCCGGGGAAATACGTGGTTTATCCCTTACGAAACCATCACCTCCCGCGACAAGGACCGCCCCCACCCGGCCACCTTTCCCGTCGCACTCGTCGAGCAGTGTATCCGGCTCCATGGCAAAGGCCCTGCCACGCGGCTGCTAGACCCATTTCTCGGGATTGGCAGCTCCGCCATCGCCGCGCACCGTCAGCAGTTGCAGAATTTCACCGGCATCGAGTTAGACGCCCATTATCTCGAAGCCGCCCGTGAGCGACTCGCAGACGAAACGACGCAGAAGTTCGGCGAGCTAGCATTTGGCGAGTAATTTTTCCCGCTGGCAACTTTTTCAGCTTCAAGCAGTTTGGCGGGGTCCTTTAGCAAGAGGGCAGATCTCAAAAAGCATTCCGTTCTATGAATCCCGCCCTCAGCCAACTCATCCGCGACGCGTTTTCTGACCAGGTAAATGACGTTTTCCTTGTCGAGGACGATGTGCCACGCATCCGCCGCGAAGGTGAGGTCGTGATGCTCCACCCCGGGCCGATCCCACGCAGCGCGATGGAGGAGTTCTGGAAATCTTGCGGTGTCGATCCCGCAGCCACCCTTGAGGCAGACGTCTCATGGCGCGTCCCCGGCGGTGGCAGACTGCGGGTGAATCTCTATCACACTCTCGGCCGGCTCGCCGCCGTCATGCGGCCCATCCGCGAGGCCGTGCCACCGCTGGCCGAGCTCGGGCTGCCCTCCAGCTTGTTGGAATCTTGGATCCAGCGCCCCCAAGGACTCATCCTCATCACCGGCCCCACCGGCTCCGGGAAGTCCACCACCGTCGCCTCGACGCTGGACTGGATCAATCACCACCAGTCCAAGCACATCATCACGCTGGAAGACCCCATCGAGTATCTTTTCACCAATGACCGCTCGATGTTCTCACAGCGCGAGGTCCGCCAAGACTCCACCGACTTCGCCACCGGCCTGAGGTCCGCACTCCGTCAGAGTCCAGACGTCATTTTCCTCGGAGAAATCCGCGACCAAGAAACCGCCGTCACTGCCCTCCAGGCTGCCGCCACCGGTCACCTCGTCATTTCCACCCTCCACAGCAGCAGCGTCATCGAGGCGCTCGACCGCTTTTCCCATCTGCTCAAGGCCGGGGAACATGAAGCCTTCCACCTGCTCGCCGGCCAGCTCATCGGGATCATGTCCCAGCGGCTGCTCCCGCGCAAAGGCGGCGGACTTTTCCCCGCGCTCGAGCACATGCAGAACGAGGCTGCCACCCGCCACTGGATTCTAGCAAACAAGCTGCACGAGCTCCAAGACCATCTCTTAAAATCCACGGAGCCCACCAACTGCTCCCTGCTCGAATACCTCCTCGCCTCCGTCCAACAAGGCTACCTCGAACCTGAAGTCGCCCGCGGGGCCTGCGCCCGGCCCCAAGATTTCGACCGCGTGATGCGTGGAATCACTAACTAATCTAACCTACCCGTATTATGGCCAGCGACATCACCGACCTCCTCCGCCACACCATCGCCCTCGGCGGTTCCGATTTGCACCTCAGCGCCTGGGCACCGGCCTGCGCCCGCATCCATGGCTCACTCGTCCCCTTCGGCCAAGAGCAGCTCGACCCCGCGACCGTTAGAGATCTCATCCTCGACACTCTCACCGAGTCCCAGCGGGCTAAGCTGGAGCAAGAACTCGAACTCGACTACGCGCTGCAAGTCAAGGGAGTCGGTCGTTTCCGGGGAAACATCCACATCGTCCGCGGTCATGCGGAAGCTGCGTTCCGCTTCATTTCCCAAGACATCCCCGCGCTAGAAACACTCGGCCATCACTCGCCAATCTTTGATTTTTGTAATCTCCGCGGTGGCCTCGTCCTCGTCACGGGTATCACAGGATCCGGGAAATCCACCACCCTCGCCTCCATGGTCAAGCACATCTCGGAGAACCGTAACGGTGTCATCATCACCCTCGAGGATCCCATCGAATTCATCCACGAACACCGCTCCTGCCTCATCAAACAACGCGAAATCGGCAGCGATACCACCAGCTTTCCCCGCGCCCTTCGCCAAGCACTCCGCCAAGACCCGGATGTGATCGTCATTTCCGAACTGCGGGACCTCGAGACCATCCGCATCGCCCTCACCGCCGCAGAGACCGGCCACCTCGTCCTCGCCACGCTGCACACGGCGGATGCCCCACAGACCATCGACCGCATCGTTGACGTCTTCCCCGCCGAACAGCAGCCACAGATCACCACCCAACTCGCCAGCGCCCTCCAAGGCATCGTCTGCCAGCGCCTCATCCCCCGGGCTGACGGTCAAGGCCGCGTGCTCGCCTCAGAAGTCCTCAGGCCCAGCCACGGCATCCGCAACTGCATCCGCGACCAGAAGTTAGAGCAAATCGTCGGCCTCATGGAAATCGGCCAGCGCGATGGCAATCGCACCATCGACGACAGCATCGGCCAGCTACTCCACGCCGGCATCATCACTCGCGAGGAAGCGATCTTCAACGGTCGTGAGCGCAAGCTATTCGAGGAAACGCCCAAGGAACCCAAGAAGCCGAAATCGATCTGGACCTAACTAACCATGGAAGCCCCTTCTCCACGCTACATCCTCACGCGTGCCACTTTCCTCATTGCCGCCGCATTCGTCGTCCTTTACGGGATCAGTTTGACGAAAAAAATACAGCGCAAGTCCGCCATCTTCGCCGAGCTCAGATCCATCACCAGCGACAGCTCTTACTTCCACCAATTCTACGCCGAGGACGCCCAGAAATCCCTCGTCCGCGCCGTCGCCCTCATCGCCGAGGCTAACCAACTTGGCACCTCGCCCGACAAAGCCATCGACCGCGCATTAGGCATCGATCCGTCCTATTTCAAGCCTGCTGAAAAGCCCGAAGAAGTCCAGCCACGCGAAAAAATCATCCGCGCCAGCCTCGCCAATAACTACCAAAACTTCCTCAAGCTTGGCTACCAACCGGATTTCCAAACCCTCACAACCATGAAGGAAGGCACGCTCCCTCAGATTCCCAACGGTCCAGAAGCCGGGAAAAAACCGGTGATCGCCACCCTCATCCCCCAAGCCGCATCACCCGGCATCGAGAAAGTCATCGCCAACCTAGAAATCCGTCCTCCAAGTCGCGAAACCAATCCGCTCACCGATCTCCAAATCGCCGCCGCCAAGGAACTCATCAATGACATGGTCGAAGCCCACCTCATCGAGGAATCCGTTCAACTTCGAATCACCCAAAGCCTCTCCAGCGCGCAAAAGTAAAAGCCCCGCGCACCAGCCGCGATATTTCTATATCTTCTAAATTTGGAAGTTTGCCGAACCTTGGCTGCTTTCCCTCAATGTCAGAATAGACGACTTCTGGGCCCTTTCCGGTTCAATTAACCTACATATCGACCTCAGCGGGACGCTGACATGTCGGGAAACCCCTCGGACGAAATATTGGTAAGTAGAACTGTTGAACTGCTCGCTATGAATAAGGAGATAAACAGATAGATAAGTCACCAGCAGACCAAGTTGCAATTACCTCGCATGACCTGTTGGGTAATTTTTCAGAGGTCTTCTTGTGCAGCGGATGGCTTGACGATCAAGATCACCCCAAGGATGACAGTCACGATTCCGCAACCGCTAAGGGAACAGCGCCTCAACGAAAGTCCGCCCGATCCAATGTAAATGGCAACTGCACCCACGATCACCGCCATAAAACCAATGACCCTTGGAATGGTTTTCTTAGGACGCGCGGGGAGCAAACCCCTGATGAACTCAGATTCGGTCGCAATCGCTTCCAATTCAAAGTGACCTACAAGCCCCCCTAGTCCTTCGTCGCCTAGCCTCTTGCCGATCGCCGAAACATCGCTACCCTCAATCGCAATTTCTTTAGCTCGTTCTCTGGCGTCAAGACATTTGCTCATCGATCATTTTCGCAACGTTTCAAGAGCTGGCAACCCCACAAGCGAGTGCAAACTTTGAACGTGGGGTTGAGGTTCACGTTACGGGTGAAGTTGAGAACAGAGCAGCTAGTGAGGGTTACGCAGCCCCTTTATTGTTCGGCTTCTTGCTATTTAATACTGGATTTGTCCGAAGTATGGTTAGAATCCTTCTCCCAAGAAGTTCCTGTGATGGCTGGATTACACGTCGTTCTAGGGTCTGGAACCAATGGCGCTTATTTAAGCCGCACGGGGTTTTGATCCTTTTTGGAGGTTTTCGCGGAATGTGTGTCGCGGAGAGGTTAGTAGGGGGAATGGTTTCGGTCTTCGTTTGAGTGCCCTTGGCACTTGTCTGAATAGTCGGATATCAATCTGCTTTCCTGCACAGATTTGCACGACTTGTATCGCCATTTTTTCATACTTAATCACATGCCACCAAGGTCCGGCGAAAATGATTTGCGAGGATGTGATGGTATCTAGGCAACCTTTGAAGCTTATCTCTACGATTGGTTTACCGGCTTCTCTTGCTGCTTTTTGGGTCATTGTCCGCATGAGATTGTAGGCGATCACCATCATTTCAAGCGTCTTGTGTGCCATCTCGGGACTCTTCACATGGAAGATTTCCATCCCCATGGTGGTTTTA
>JAYUHS010000033.1:0-2475 GCA_043766715.1 Luteolibacter sp. | reverse complement strand
GAGGAGCTTGTCTTTGATAGAGGATTTCATGTGCGGTGTTTTTTCGGTGATTGGATGCACCACCGGAAAGCGCTTACACAGAATTTCTTACACTCCCTTGGATTCTGCGCTAACTTTTCTTTGGGGAATCGCCACTGGGCCTGCGTCCGCTCGACGAGCGAACAATTTCCGGGCGCGAGTGGGTTGCCCTTTGCGTGGGTCACTGGCCATGCCAGTTTTCCGCCATGCGGTATTATATCTTCGGCTGCGGACTGGCGGTGCTGGCACTCGGCTGGGCGGCGACGGCGGTCTTGGATAAGGACAACGCTCAGGGCTTTCTCAACGGGGCGCTACAACTCGGTGGGGCCTTGCTGATTTGTGGAGTTTTCTCGATTAAAATGCCTCTCCATGGAAACGCCGGAGCTGGGGTGCTCTCACTACTGGGCACGGCGCGAGGATTGGGGAATGTGCCGGGCTTGGTGAAATTCCTCGCCGGCGACCGACCACGAGGAGTCGCGCCGCTGCTAGAAATGGGCGTGACGCTGGTCTGCGCCTTGCTGCTGGTAAAAATTATTCAGCTTCTACAGCAGGAGCGGCTCCGTCGGATGCTGGCGGAGGAGTGACCGGCGGTGGTGGCTTGGGCAGCAGGTCCTGCCACTGGTGGAGTTCATAGCCGTCACCGACGCCGCCGATTTCACCCAGCAGGTCGTGGCAGCGTTGCCGCCATTTTTCGTAATCCGGCGCAGATTTCTCGGCTTCGCGGCTGCCGGGAAAAACGACGTAGCTGACTTTGAGGTCGGAAACCGGACGATTGTAGGGCGAGGCTTTGGGGTTCATTTCCCGCGCCAGCCGCAGCGAGCCTTCGCCGACTTTGAAGGTCGGCCCGCCGTCGCCGACGATCGCTGGGTAGAGTTTTTTCCCAAAGACGACGACCGCGAAATCCCCGACTTTCGGCGCGTAGGCATCGCTGGACCCGAGGATATCGATGGGGATGACGATGAACGGATCGTAGTCGGCGATGAGGAAACTCCGGCTTTTTAAGTCATCAATCCCGCGCTTGAGGAATTGCATCCGTTCCCTGAGCCACGACTTGCGGGCGGCAATGGTCCCGGCGGCGGCCAGCTCTTTTTGGGCGGCGGCGAGGCGGCGCTCCCAGCCGGCGATGATCGGGTTCGGCGTCTGAGTTTTCTTGGCCCAACCGTAGCTGGTGAACGGTTGGTAGTTTGGGGAGTTGACGATTTCATCCGGCATCGCGGGCAGTCGATCGCCGTCTGAGCCATCTGAGACCACATCCATTTCCGCCTGCATGAAGAACACCTTGCGGCCGCTGTCGGACTTGAACTGGAGGACGGTTTCGCAATCGTAGAGATTGTGCTTGGTGATGAGTTCGTTCAGCGAATTTGCCTCGCGGCGGACGCGACCGGCCTTGTTTTCGTAGAGTTTCGTGAACCACGGCGAGACCTCCGCTTTCGCGATGAGTGGCGGCAAGCCGGGGAGGATTTTCGAGAGATCTGGGTTGGAGGTTTCGAGCTCGGCCATGGACTTGGCTGGCGTCGGCAAGCGCAGGGAAAGCTGGTAACTGGCGGTGTAGCTGGCCGCATCCACCCGCTCCTTCGAGGCGATACCACCCTTTTCGAGTTTCACCACCGTCTTGAAGGGGATGCCGATGCCGAGTTTACGCACGTCTGAAACAGAGCCGAGTTCGGTGTCCGGCAGGGCGTCGGGCTGGGGCGATTCGCGGCCCTGCTTCTCGGCGTCTGCGAGAGATTTCTTCAGCGCGGCGATTTCTCGTTCGTAGCGCGTTTCCAGATCCGCACGGAGTTTCGCCTCCGCCTGGCGGAAAATATCGGCCTTGTCAGTGGCAACGGCGGCAGTTTTCGGCACTAAAATTTCCTGAAGCCCCCGTTTTACCTTCGCCGGAAAGCGGGTGAAACACAGCGTAATCGCCGCAGCCGCCACTAAGAGGCAGGCACCGCCGATCCAAGGAAATCCTTTTTTCCTGCGGTTTTTCACATCCTTGGCTTCGTTCATGAAGCAAAAGGTAGCGATTTGCCCCAGCCCTTCAATCCTCGTCCGACAAAGTTTTCTGACACATTTCTCGCGTTCTTGAAAACTCGGCCATGACAAACCCGCCGCCATCCCTACCATCCGGCCCGTGAGTTATCAGGTCTTCGCCCGCAAATACCGACCCAAAACCTTCGACGACGTCCTCGGACAGGACCACGTCGTAAGGACCCTTCGCAATGCCATCGCCCAGAAACGCCTTGCCCACGCCTATCTTTTCGTCGGCCCACGCGGCACGGGGAAAACATCGACCGCGCGGATTCTTGCCAAGGCACTGAACTGCACCGGCGGCCCGAAGGCGGACTTCGACCCGGATGAGGATGTCTGCATCGAGATCGCCGAGGGCCGCTCACTCGACGTTTTAGAAATCGACGGAGCCTCGAACAACGGCGTCGAGCAGGTCCGCGATCTCCGCGAATCCGTCCGTTTCGC